>JANXOJ010000399.1 GCA_025353625.1 Planctomycetota bacterium
GCTCACCATCGACATCGCTTCAATCTTCGTATCGCGGGTAATTTCGTTGTAGCTCAGCACCACCAAATGCGGCAGGTGCGAGAGGGTCATCTGCCGCAGTGCCGCGCGGATTGGAGGGCTGACCAGTACGATGGGAGCGCGGTTGGCCATCGTTAATTTTTCCGCGCCGGCGGCAATCTGCCGGCATGTGGCCTCGACGGCTTGCGGCGACATGCGGATGAACAGCCCGTGCTCGTTGTGGTCGAAGCCGGCTCGGATGCGGTCTTCCAGGGCCGGATCGAGCGTGACGACGAACATGCGGTTCTCGGCATTGCGATAGCGCGTGCAGATCGAGCGGGCTAAGCGGTGCCGCACATATTCCGTGAGAAGGATCGGCTCCTTGGTTCGCGGGGCGAAATCGCCAAGCGTCTCTAGGATCGGGCCTAACTGCCGGATTGGCACACCTTCGCGCAGCAGCGATTGCAATATCTGCTGCACTTCAGAAAGCTTCATGACGCCGGGGATCAGTTCATCGACGACCACCGGCGCGGTGCGCTTGAGTTCATCGATGAGATGTTTCGTGGCATCTCGGGTGAGAATCTCGTCGGCATGGCGGCGAATCGTCTCCGTCAAATGCGTCGCCACGACGCTGCCCGGCTCGACGACCGTGTATCCACTCATTTCGGCCTGATTGCGGACGCCCGCTTCGATCCAGACGGCGGGCGTGCCGAAAGCCGGCTCGCGCGTGGCGACGCCGGGAATTCGCCCGCTCGTCGTGCCGGAATCCATTGCGAGAAACTTGTTGACGTAGACCTGCCCCTCGGCCACCGCCATATCGGCGATCTTGATGCGATACTGGTTCTGCTCCAACCGCATGTTGTCGCGAATGCGAACCTTGGGCAGAATGATGCCGATCTCGGCGGCCACGTTTTGACGAACGCGCTGAATCCGCTCCAACAAGTCGCCACCGCTGCGAGGATCGGCCAAGCGCAGTAAGCCGACGCCGATCTCGACTTCCATCGGATCGACGTTCAAAAAATCTTCCACGCGGGTTTCCGCCGGCTTGGCCGATTCGGCCTTTTTCTTCGCGTCGCCAGCCGCTTTGACGGCGGTGCCTCGGCGGCTGATCGTAAACGCCATGCCGAAACACGTCGAGCCGATCAAGAGCAACGGTATCCGCGGCAGGCTCGTAAAAATGAGGATCGAGAGGAAACCGCCGGCGACTACCAACGCCTGCGGACGCGAAAAGAGTTGATCGAGAAAATCGGCCGGCAGGTCGCTATCGCTGCTCGACCGCGTGACCAGCAAACCGGCTGCCAAAGAGATGAGGAACGCCGGCACTTGGCTTACAAGTCCGTCGCCGATGGTGAGCGTCGTAAAGAGCGAGACCGCCTGGCCGAGCGTCATGCCCGATTCGATCATGCCGATGAACAGTCCGCCCACGATATTGATGAGTGTGATAATAATGCCGGCGATGGCATCGCCGCGAACGAACTTGCTAGCACCGTCCATGGCACCAAAGAAGTCGGCCTGCTGTGAAACTTCTCGTCGGCGGCGTTGGGCCTCGCGCTCGTCGATACCGCCGGAATTCAGATCGGCGTCGATGGCCATCTGGCGGCCCGGCATGCCGTCCAAGGCAAACCGTGCGGCCACTTCGCTGATGCGCGTGGCACCCTTGGTAATCACGACAAACTGAATGATGACGATGATCGCAAAGATAATCAAGCCGACGACGATCTTGTCGGTGCCCGTCGATCCGCCGGTTACGAACTCGCCGAACGTCTTCACCACACCGCCGGCGGCAAAGAGACCATCGGCCGTCGCACGGGTGAGAATCAAGCGGGTCGTGGCTACGTTGAGTACGAGTCGAAAGAGTGTCGTGGCCAACAGCAGCGAGGGAAAGATGCTAAACTCTAGCGGCGTGCGAACGTAGATCGTGGTCAACAACATGATGACCGCAATGGCGATGTTGCAGGCAAGCAAAAAATCCATCAGCGATGTCGGCAACGGCACCAGGATGACCAGCACGCTAGCGACAATCCCGACTGGAAAGACGAGATCGCGGAGCCGTGCGGTACGGCCGGCCGATAAAGTTGTTGACGCTACTCCGGACGACATCCGTATCCCCGGTAAAATGTTGATGGGAAGCAACGGCTGCGGCATCCTGCCGAACCGAAAAACCTTCCGTCAGCCGCACGTGCGGTTTTCTGGACAAGTGGGGCGGAGACTAACGCAAAACGTGGGGAATGTCTAGGGCGATTTGTCGAAAACTGAACTCGTGTTGCCGACCGCACATTTTTTCTATCTTGCCTCAGCCTGTCGGCGTGATATCATGGGTAATCCGCCAAGAGTGACGAAAGACTGGAACCAGCATGTCCCCCGCCCAAGTTCAAAGTAAGAACAATCTGAATCGCATGAACGATTCGGCCGCGCCGTCAACTTCCTCGAATGACAAAAAACGTTTTGGAATCGGCGGTTACGTCGATAAACCGTGGTTTCTTCGCTTTTGGGACGGAATGACCGCCATCGGCTGGTTTTCCATGCTAGCACGCAACGGATTTCAAATCTCGCCGCGCCGCTGGGGCATGGCATTCTTGATTTCGCTCATCAGCTCGATAAACCTTGTTTTAACCCTGCTACAAATGCTCGTCTGGAGCCGCCGCATCGACGAGACTCAACTTAGCGACGATCCGATCTTTGTCATCGGGCATTGGCGTTCCGGGACAACTCTCCTCCATGAATTACTCGTTCTCGATGGACGGCACACCTACTCCAATACCTACGACTGCTTCGCTCCGAATCATTTCCTGCTTTCGGCGAAGGTCGTTCGCCCCTTGGTGGGAGGGCTACTACCGAAACAGCGACCCATGGACAACATGGCCACCGGCTGGGACTGCCCGCAAGAAGACGAATTTGCTCTGTGCTCGATGGGCCTTCCCTCGCCCTACATGACGATCGCCTTTCCAAATCGTCCGCCACAAAACCAGGAATTTTATGAACTGAGGAATGTATCGACCACCGAACGCGGCCGATGGCAGCGCGGGTTTTTGTGGTTTTTGAAGTGCGTCACGCTCCACAAACCGGGCCGCATTGTGTTAAAATCTCCGCCGCACACCTTTCGCGTCAAGATCTTGCTGGAAATGTTCCCCAAGGCAAAATTCGTCCATATCATTCGCAATCCGTACGTTGTCTTTCCTTCCACCGTCAACCTTTGGAAGCGGCTCTACCGCAACGACGGGCTACAAATACCTACCTACGAAGGGCTAGAGGATTACGTTTTTGAAACCTTCACGCGGATGTACACAGCCTTCGAGCGCGACCGCAGTCGGATTCCACCGGGACAGTTCTCGGAAGTACGCTACGAAGACCTCATCGCCCAGCCGGTCGAACAAATGCAACGGATTTACCGAGAGCTTGGCTTGCAGGATTTTGAAAAGGTACGTGGGGCGATGGAACACTATTTTGGCGAGAAGTCCGAATACAAGACAAACCGCTACGAGCTTCCGCAGGAACTCAAGTCGGAAGTCAACCGCCGTTGGGCCACATTTTTTGAGCAGTACGGCTACACGATGGAGTCGTGCTAGCAAGCCTACCACATGCGGGCTAAATTTGCTTCATGGAATGCGGTTGACAGAGCGCGCGTGAACGCTTAGAGTTTGGGAATTCACTCTCGTCCCCGGATGACCAACCATCATGAGCCAATCTCGGCAGTCGGAACCTGTGACGCGTCCCAGTGCCGCGCCGGCCACGTTCGATCCCGCCAAGTTCGATCCCGCCAAGTTCGATATCGAAGCGGGGCTTTTCAGCACGTCGCGGCAAGACACCATCCACACGCTCTTCGCACCGCTACACTACGAGTCGGGCTATTCCTACCCGCTGCTGGTTTGGCTGCACGGCCCAAAATGCGATGAACGCCAGTTGCTGCGAATCATGCCGCTGATTAGCATGCGAAACTACGCAGCCGTCGCTCCGCGTGGACTGGTCCTGCCCAGCAATGTGGCGCATCGTGCGGCAACAACGTCGCAGGAAGAAGTTGGTGACGCCACATTTACATGGCCGCACGACGACGATTCCATCCAGACAGCCGAACAGCGGGTCTTTGATGCGATCGATATCAGCTTCCGCCGCTTCAACATCGATCCGCAGCGCGTTTTTCTTGCCGGCTTCGACTGTGGCGGTACGATGGCTCTCCGCGTCGCCATGAATCATCCCTACAAGTTCGCCGGCGTGCTCTCGCTGGGTGGGGCATTTCCCACGGGCCGCACGCCGCTTTCTCGCTTGCCCGAAGCACGCCAACTGCCCATCTTCCTCGCCGCCGGCCGGCAGAGCACGGTTTACGGTGAGACTTCCATCTGCGAGGATCTTCGTCTCCTCCACACGGCCGGCATTTCGATCACCTTACGGCTCTACCCCTGCGGTCACGAGATATCGCCGACAATTCTCAACGATGTAGATCGTTGGATCATCGAGCAAATCACCGCCACCAAGGCAAAAGCCGAAGCATAGCGTCGAACGTGCATCGGATAATATCAAGTCTCACATATTGGAATATTCTCCCTCACGGTGAATCCCCCGGCTGATACTTGAAGTGCGGTTTCGGTTGTTCCCTGGGGCTTCCTTGTCCCAGGCACTCAACGTAAGCACCGCAGAATAAATAACAGTCGTTCTTTCCCAATGAAGAGGGTGGCGGCATTCTTCCGGCCAATTGAAGTGCAAGCGCGTTAGCGGCGATACCGCGCCCCGCAGTGTTGTAAGGCCCGCAGTGCGTAAGACCGGCAGAGCCGCTGCACGACCCACTCGCGGAACGATTCTGCGGGTTGCGCTTCGCTCCACCGACGGCTACTCACGTTTGGCCGCTAACGCGGCAGCAGCAATTTAACAGCACCAGCAGAAGATACGATTCCCGAAGTTAGTAACTGTCCAATAACAACTCCCCCTCTCCCGTCCGAGTAGGTGTCGGTGTAGGATTGCTGGCTCACAACGGGCTGACTGAAGCGATTTGGGTAGACCGTCATTGGTCCAAACGTCCGCGTTACCGATCGTCCACCGCTTAAATCGGGAACGATCATCGACCGGCCGCCAGGGATGACTTCTGTCGTTCGCCAAGAGTTACCCATGTCGTTGTCGAGGAGGTTTATCGGATCGGTAGAGCCAAGCTGGGTACCGATTTGGGAAACGATTCCACTGAAGAAAGCATCGCGGCTGTCGTCAATTTTTCCACCGACAACCAGGGCGGCGGCACCTGAGCCGTTATCATCAGCGAAATTCAACGTCGCTGAGTTTTGGCCCGCCCCAAGCTGCGCCCGCCCGCTTTCCGCCCCTTGACATGTACGGTCGTATATTGTACGATTGTCCATAAGGCGGGGCAGTTGTCCATTTCTCCGCCAAGGCTGAGATACTTAGGAGTCGAGGAAAACATGGAACCGTTCGATAGTTTAACCGAAAAGCAGATGGCCGTGTACGAGTTCATTCGCGACAAAATACGCGGTCGCGGCTACGGCCCAACCGTGCGCGAGATCGGCACGAATTTCGACATTAGCTCCCCCAATGGTGTGGTTTGTCACTTAAAGGCTCTGGAAAAGAAGGGCCTGATCACGCGCGAGCCAAACATGTCGCGGGCCATCCAATTGGCTGCCGAGCCGATCGACGACCGCAGCTTGCCGCTGTACGGTCAAATCGCCGCTGGCTTGCTGCACGAGGCCATTGAGCAGGACGAGCGGGTCGATTTCGTGAAGCTTTTTGATGCGGCGGACAAGAACCTTTTCGTGCTTGAGGTCAAGGGCGAGTCGATGATCGAGGACCAGATTGCCGACGGGGATTACGTCGTCGTTCGCAAGCAGCGAACTTCTCGCAAAGGCCAGATCGTGGTCGCGATTACCGACGAGGGCGAGGCAACTCTCAAACGCTGGTTCCCGGAAAAGAATCGCATTCGCCTCGAGCCGGCCAACTCGACCATGAAGCCGATTTACGTTCGCAACGCCAAGATTTTGGGCGTCGTGGTGGGCGTGGTGCGGAAGGTCGTTTAGTGCCTGTCCAATTTCAACTCCGCAGTTTTGTGGTGCGGGCGTCTCGCCTGCGCCACAAGTTGTTCTTGGACGGGAACTTACTCAAATTGAAACCGGTGTTGAGCAGACATGGAATACCTGCCAATCACTCTAAATTCTTCCGCCGCATTTCGCTCATCTCCTTCCTTGGAATTTGCCCGGTCACGCGCTCTTGTCTAAACTCATCGCCTGATTGAGCTTGTTGTACAGCGTCTTCAGGCTGATGCCCAATTCCTCGGCCGCCTTCGACTTATTGCCTCCGTGGCGGTCCACGGCGTCGCGGATGACGTGTATCTCGCGCTCGCGCAAGCTGGATGTCGCAGCCGCTTTCGTCGCGGTTGCCGCATTCTGCGCAAGGGGGGCCGCCGCAACTGGCGATGGAGGTGCCGGGACCGGCATGGCCGGAACGCTCTTCACGGCAAACCGCCTTGGCAGATGTTCCAACCGAACCGGCGGTTGGTCGCATAGGATCATGGCATGTTCCACCACGTTCGCCAGTTCACGGACGTTGCCGGGCCAACTATGCTGCTTGAGTGCCTCGACGGTTTCTGGCGAAAACAGAACATCGTCGATCCCCAAGCGTGTGCCGTAGCGTGCGGCCAGATGTCGGGCCAAGTTCAGGATATCATCGATCCGCTCCCGCAACGGCGGCAGTGCGATCTCGAACGTGTTGATGCGGAACCAAAGATCCTCGCGGAATTCACCGGCAGCCACCATTTGGTCCAAGTGGCGATTCGTTGCGCAGACGACGCGAACGTCGCAGATCATCGATTCGTTATCGCCGACGCGACGGATTTCACCGCTTTCCAAGAACCTCAAGAGCTTGGCCTGCATCGATTTGGGCAGTTCGCCGACTTCATCCAGAAACAACGTGCCACCACTGGCCACCTGAAAGAGGCCGGTGCGGTGTTCTTCCGCTCCGGTGAACGCGCCGCGACGATGCCCGAACAACTCGCTCTCGATGAGGTTCTCCGGCAGTGCCCCGCAATTGATCGGCACGAAGGGCATGTCGGCCCTCAAGCTCTCGTCGTGCAGGGCGCGGGCGACTAGCTCCTTGCCGGTGCCGGTCTCACCCCAAATCAATACCGTCGAGTTCGTCGGGGCGACCTTGGCAATCGTCCGCCGCACGGATTCTATCGGCGTGGAAGTTCCGACGAGCTTCGCGGAACCTTCGATCCGGTCGAGCCGCTGTTTTAGCGCGCGGTATTTATAAGTCAATTCTCGCTTTTCCGCCACGCGCCGCAGCAGCACATCGAGGTCGGACAGTTTACACGGCTTGGTAAGGTAGTCGAACGTGCCGTAACGCAACGCCGCAACGGCCGTCTCCAGCGAAGACTTGCCGGTGAGAATCACCGCCTCGGTGTCGGGCGCAAGTTGCTTTGCTCGGGCAATGACTTCCAATCCGCTCGCGCCGGGCATGTCGAGATCGACCAGAATGCAGTCGTAAACATTCCGATCGAGAGCTGCCAAAGCGGTCGCCCCATCGGGACAAACGGTTACTTCGTGTCCTAGACGCGGCAACTCCAAACGCATCAGTTCCTGCAACGACCGCTCGTCGTCGGCAAAAAGCAGTTTAAGTCGCGGACAAAGCTTCGTAGTTGTCGTCATGTTTTTTTCTCAAAAGACTGATGTGGATGTGAGCTACGCGACCCTTCGTGGACTGCCGATATTGGATTTGGCGGCACCTAGCGGCAAGCGAACGCGAAACGTCGCGCCCAGCCCCGGCCCCGGGCTTTGGGCTTCCAGCGTGCCGCCGTGGTCGGATACGATGCGATAACAAATCGAGAGGCCCAAGCCGGTCCCTTGTCCGGCACGTCGGCGCGTGAAAAACGGCTCGAAAACGCGTTCCAAGACTTCGCCTTCCATGCCACAGCCATTATCGACGACGCTCATCTCGGCCATCCGATCGAACGATTGCAGGCGTATTTCCACGCGACCGTTTTCCGCCAAGCTGTCCAAGGCATTCGTCAGCAGATTGAGAACCACCTGCTTGATCTCTTGTGCATTGGCTGATGCCGAGACGGCCGGCCCGGCGAGAAGTTCGACAACCTTACCTTGATAGCAGCCAAGATGACCGATCATCTCGACCACCGCTTCAATCAAATCGCGGAGGTCGATGTCCTGACGTTTGGGAGGGCCGATCCGCGAAAAGTCGAGCAGTTTCTCCGTGATTCCTTTGCACCGAAATGCCTCGCTCTGAATCATCCCCAGATAGTTGGCGACGATCGATCGCCGCTCGTCGTCGCGATCTCCGGGACTGGCCAGTAGCTCGTCGATGCGGCCGTCGAGCGACTCGGCACACATTGCGATCGAGGCCAACGGATTATTGATTTCGTGGGCCACGCCGGCGGCCAGGAAGCCGACGCTCGCCAATTGCTCATTGCGCACCACTTGCTTGGTCCGATCTTGAACTTGGCGATCCAGGTCGTCGCGAATCGTGCGGAAGCGTTGGGTCATGTCGTTCATGGCCTCGGCAAGCTCCGACATTTCATCGTGCGTTTGAAGTTCGATCTGGTAGTTAAAATCGCCCGACGCCACCTTCCGCGAGCCGCGAATCAGCACGCCCAGAGGACGAAATATCCAGCGGTAAAAGAGCCGCACAAACAGGCCGAAGACCAGTGCCGCAATCGCGCTGGTGGTCCAAAGTCCCAGCAGTAGTGCGTGATATTGTCCGCGTACTTCAGCGGCAAACCCGCGCAAGATGGTATGCAGGTGCGTGGGAAGATCGGCCGCCATGACTTGCAGTTCGCAAACGCGCCGTTCTAATTGGTTGAGCGTGGCGTCGTTGAGCATCCAATTCTCTTCGCGATTTAAATCGTAGATATGTTCCAACGAAACTTCGATTCTTCGCACGGCATCGCGTTCGGGCTGGTTATCGGCCATGCTGCCTGCCGCCCGCATCTTGTGGTCGAGCAAACTGCGGTACTCGGCCAGGGCATCCTCCAAGCTGGCGAGTTGGCCGAGGAATTCTTGCCGAGCCATGCGCATCCGCACGGAGAGAAACTCCGGTTGCAAGCCGGAAAGGTTATTGAGTCTTAGTCCGCGCAGTTCGCTGAGCGTAACTCGCATGTCGCTGACGTGCGCGCTCATCTCGGCGGCGAGCGGCAGTTCGCTGACGCGGCCGCTCAACGTTTTGACGAGCGTCCGGTAGGAATAGGTCGAATAGAGCCCGCTGCTGGAAAGGAAGGCAACCATCCCCAACAACAGGCCCAAGCCGACGAGTACCTTGGTTCGGACTGGCCACTTGATACGCACCCGCGTCCTCCTTGACATGCGAATTCGGATGTCCGGGAGTGTATCAATTGATGCCCGAGGGGGCAAGACAATATCGCTTAAGCGGCTCGCAATCGATTGCGATGGGGACGCGAACGGGCCAGATCCTTGGCGATCGTCGCCGCGATCTGCTCGGCGGCTTGGTGGAGAATCCGCTCCCGAAGTGACGCCCGAACGCTGCGACGCTGAAGCACGCCGTCCACTTCCTGCCGCAAAACGTCCAGAATCGTCGTTTGGATGTGACCTTTTGCCTCGGCGAGCGGCAATCCGGCGACTTTTTCGCGGAATTGCCGCAAGATGGTCGATTGGCAACCACGAACGAGCTCGCCCGCTGTCTGGCAGACCAAAGACGCATCCAGCCAGACAAAAAGCTGGTCCAAGAAGCCATCTTGTTCGCGGTCTTGCCGCGTCTGCGACTTGCGGGCCGATTCCGAGGGCGTTGGTTTGCTCATTGTCGGTGATCGGCCTTGGGGAGTGGGCGGCTGGCAATCCCTTGCGCAATGGAGCACAAAGCACCTACGAACCGGTATTGATCCGTCGGACAAAATAAGAATCGGTGAAGATCGCGGCGATCTTGACCGATTCTTTGTTAAGCCCGGCATTATGTAACGTTTCGGCGGTTTTTCCGATAAATTCCGATGGGAAGGGATGCAGGACTTGACGCAAATGGTAAGATGAAGTACCGTGTTTCGCAGTTGGCCCCGTAGCCAAGTGGCTAAGGCAGCGGATTGCAAATCCGCCATCATCAGTTCGACTCTGATCGGGGCCTCTTTTCTTTCCGGAGACACGCGAAGACAAAAGCCCGTCAGAAAGGCCGTTTCTGACGGGCTTTTCACGTTCATGGTGGCCGCTACCACCCCATGAGTGCTAGACGCTCCGAGACACCCGGAGAACGGCCTCAGGGGTAAGGACAGGGGTAAGCGAGACCGGCTTACCCCTGGGAGTAGCCACAAGAGGGAGGCAACGCCATCACTGGCCGCTCGTCCGGACCACCACCCTAGCTTGCCTAGCTTCCGGCGTCCCGCTCCTACTGCGCTACCGGAATTCCTACTCCTCGTCCTGGTCGCCGTCTGGTCCAATGCCGGTTTTCCCACCCCTCAACAGAAGGAGAATCGAAGATGCTCGACCTTTCCGACCTCTCACAGTTCACAGGCAGCGAGCACTACTATCGCTGGTCCGTCCTCGCCATCAACTATTCGACCGCATGTGGTACACAATTTTCGCGTTCTAGTTGACATAGCTCGTTCTTTAGCTGTGGTCGGAGTATTTTCTGCATTTCGATCATTCTGTTGCGATAGAGTGACG
>JANXOJ010000422.1 GCA_025353625.1 Planctomycetota bacterium
GGACGTTGCGAACGATTTGGTCGCTACTGCGGGCGATCTGCGGCTTGAAGGGGCCGAAGAGTTCGTTCAGTTCCGCTTCGCTCAGGCGGGCGAGTTGCGTTTGATTTGTCGATAGGTTGACGCTAAAGCCCTGCTCGCTGCCCGGCATCCCGCCCGCACTTTGCACCTGATAGTTGCCGATCTGTTCGGCGTTGCCGATCGTCAGGATCGCCTTGTCGGGCGGAGCAAGCGTCGTCTTCACGCCGTTGGGTGCGGCAAGGACGAACGTTCGCGCCCGATTGGGATCGTTGACGGTCAGCGAAACGCTTGGCCCGGCGAGATAGTTGAGTTGCTGCTGGCCGCTGCCGACGAGGTATTGCACCATCTGATTCGCCAGAATGAGAAACGGCCACGGTTGTATCGACGGACTGACCGGCAGATAATTCCAGCGGCTGGAGCGGTCGGAGATTGGCGTCGTCATCATCAGCACGCGGCCTGCCTGCAAGGGACGCTCGATGATCGCGGGCCGCCCGTCGTTGTAGGTTGCGACCACGCCCGCCCCAGGGGGAAGGTCATCGACGCGCCAGTAGCGCAAGACGGGAAATGCGGCCCAAGGGGTCGTCGTTGCGCGGGTTGAAAAAGCCTTCAAGATCGGATGTTGAAAATTCTGCGGCGACAGATGCGTGGCACCGTCGGCGCGCGGCACCTGTTCCTTCAGCTTGCCCGGCAGCAGTTGCTGCGCGATCGGCGAATTAAATTTCTCGATGTCTTGGGCGTTTCGCCCCAAGAAGATTCCGACACCGTGCCCTGCCGAGGCGTAGTCGGTCAACCGCTGCCACGTAGCGGGTTCTAGTTCGGGTGGATCGAGCAGACATAGGGCAGCGAACTCTTCAAACTTCGCGCTCGCCAATTCACCGTAGTCGATTACGCGGCAATCGTAACGAGCCTTGCCGATGGCACTGGCCAAGTAAACGGCATGTTCCGAGGCGGGCCGCTCGGCGACAATCAATACCGGCCATGCAGGGCGAACCTCTACGCTGAAATAGCGAGTATCGTCCGCCGCGAGTGAATCCTGGCCGACGATCCGCACCATCCCCTGTTGCGTACCCGACTTGAGCGAATTGATTTGAAACTCGATCGGCTGCGCCGCGCCCGGCTTGAGAGAAACGATCCGCTCGCTGATTTTTTGTCGCTTGCCGTCGGGGCCGATAAGATCGAGTTCCACCTGCCGTTCTCCCTCGGTGCCGACGCTGGAAATGTCGGTCGCGACTTCCGCCGACCCGCCAGCAGCGACGACCTGCTGCGAAAGGTGAATCTCGCCCAGGGCGAAGTTGCTCGGCTCGCTGACGCCGACATCGATCGCATAGACCGAAACACCGCTGAGTTCTCGCAACCGATCTTGCATGGCCGCAGCCGCCTCGGCCGGCCACGATGCCCGCGACATATCGGTGAATACATAGACCTCTTTGACCGGTAGCTCGCTCTTTTGCAGCACGCGGGCCGCATCGCCCAGCACGCGGGCCAGCGGCTGCGAGTTCGCGGCGATCTCCAGCCGCTCGATGCGTTGCTTGCTCATGCCGCGATCGGCGTCGAAGCCGCGCGGCGCAATACCGGTATCGAGTACGGCAATCTGGCTTTCGGCGGGCAGTTGGGCCAAGAGCCACTTGCCCAACTCTTGTGCCGATTCGAGGCGGGTCTTGTTCTCGCGTCGGTACTGCATGTGGGGTGCGGTATCGAAGATCAACGCAGCGGCAACGGGCGATTCCTGGCTTCCCAAGCGGTGCGAAAGCTTGATGCTGGGCCGTGCCATGGCCAAGGCGAGGATGGCAATCGCTCCCGTTCTCAGCAAGAGCAACAGCAGATGCCGCAAACGGAGTCTGCGCTGGTTGGTGTCGTGCCGTTTTTGAATGAACCGCAGCGCGGGAAATTCGAGCAGCTTCGGCCGTTGCCGCATGATGAGGTGCAGGATGATCGGAACCGCGATCAGCCCAGCACCGAACAGAAGTGAGAAATTTACAAATGTCATGCGATAGGATGTCCGCCCGAAATCCTTCTTCCAATACGGTCGAGTCGTGGACGATTTCGACCGATAGCAAGAAATGAAGCTAGTAACGTCCAGCCATTCTCCTTCATCTACCCGCGCGCCACTCTATTGGCAAGATATTCCGTCAACGCTCGGTCGAACTGCATGCTGGTATCGATGGCCACGTAGTCGATTCGCGCATGGGCGCACTCGCGGCGATACTTTTCGCGAAAGGCCTCGACCTCCTCGAGATAATCCTTGCGAAAGGAATCCGCATCCAGCGACAATCGCCGCTGGTTCTCGGGGTCTTCCAACTCGACCATGCCACGAAAAGGAAACCGCACCTCCGCCTCGTCCAGAACGTGAAAGAGGATGACGTCGTGCCCGCCGTGTCGCAGTCGATAGAGCGCATCGAGCACCGGTTGCGGATCGTTTAACAAATCGGAGAAGATCATGACGAGGCTCGCATGGCGGAGCATGGCCGATAATTGAATGATGCTTTGCGCGATATCGGTCTCGCCGTCGGGCTTGAGGTTCGAGAGCAGCGAAAGCACGTCGCCCAAATGACTGCGGCGCGTTTTCGGCTTCAAGCAGTGACGAATCTTTTGGTCGAAGGTAATCAGCCCGCAGGGGTCTTGCTGCTGGATCATCAAATAGCAAAGTGCGGCGGCCAGGCAGATCGAGTACTCGAACTTCGTCAGTTCCTGGCGATAGGTGTAGCCCATCGAGCGGCTCAGGTCCATCATCAAGTAGCCGGTGATGTTCGTTTCGGCCTCGAATTTTTTGACGTAATACTTATCGGTCTTGGCATAGATCAGCCAGTCGATGTCTTTGGGATCGTCGCCCGCCGTGTATTTGCGATGCTCGCTGAACTCGACCGAAAAGCCGTGGAACGGGCTGGCGTGCAGACCGTGCAGAAAGCCTTTAACGATAAACTGCGCGCGGAGATCGAGCCGCTTGATCTGGCGGATGACTTCGGGTTTGAGGTATTGTTCGGAGGAGGGCATGGGGGGCTACTTCTCATACTTAGGAATCACCGGCGGGGGCGTCTCGCGGATCAGCCGCGCGATTAAATCTTCGGTGCTCATCCCTTCGGCCTGGGCTTGAAAGTTTGTGGCGATGCGGTGCCGTAGGACGGGGACGGCCACCTTTTGCACGTCTTCAATCGCCACGGAGAAACGGCCTTCCATCGCCGCCAACGCCTTGCCGCCTTGGATCAGGAATTGTCCCGCACGGGGCCCGGCACCCCAATCGACCAAATCCTGTACGAACTTTGGCGCGGAGGCGTCCTTGGGCCGCGTCGCTCGAACCAGTCGCGCCGCGTATTGTATGATGTATTCGCTCACCGCCACTTTGCCGACGAGCCCCTGCAAGTTGACAATCGCCTTGCCCGATAGTACCTTGCGGACCTCCACCTTTTCGCCCCGCGTCGTTTGGGCCAGGATGCGTTCCTCTTCTGGCGCCGTCGGATAGTCAACCTTGATGTTGAACATGAAACGGTCCAACTGGGCTTCCGGCAAGGGGTAGGTGCCTTCCTGCTCGATCGGGTTCTGCGTGGCGATGGTGAAGAACGGCTCGGGCAGTTGATACGTCGTCTGCCCCACCGTTACCTCGCGCTCTTGCATCGCCTGGAGCAACGCGGCTTGAGTTTTAGGCGGCGTGCGGTTGATTTCGTCCGCCAGGAGGATGCTCGTGAAGATCGGCCCTTCGACAAAGCGGAAATTTCGGCGGCCCTTGTCGTCTTCCTCCAAGACGTTCGTGCCGGTGATGTCCGACGGCATCAGGTCGGGCGTGAACTGGATCCGTTTGAAGGGAATATCCAGAATCTTGGCCAGGGTGCTGACCATGAGCGTCTTGGCCAAGCCGGGCACGCCGACCAAGAGGCAATGCCCGCGGGTGAAGATGGCGGCAAAAATTTGCTCGATGACGTCGTCCTGGCCAACGATCACCTTTTGCAATTCTTCCTGCATCAACTTGCGATGCTGGCTGAACTCCTGAAGAACATCGCCCAGACTGCGGGGTTTGGGCGGTGTGGCCGCTGGGACCGGTGTGATGGGGTTGCCCGGTGTGCCCGTATTGCTGCTTGGTGTGCCCGTATTGCCTGGTGTGGATGTCGCCAACGGAAATCCTTTGTGGGGTGGTCGGTTGTCGGTTATCGGTGACTCTCGTTCACACGCTTCGCATGGGAACGAGAGCCAAAATCTATTATACTTGTGACGTGGGTCTTGTACTCTACCCGAGATCGAGGAAAATATGAAACTGCCGATTCTCGCCACGTTCGTCGTGGGAGTGCTATTTGGGTCGATTGTAGCGATTGCTCGTGCCGATTTGGCACCCGAAGATGTCCGCAATGCCATGAAACTCGGCGTCGGATTTCTCAAAGATCACCAGCATCCCGACGGCACCTGGGCCGACTACCACGGGCAGGAAGGGGGCGTCACCGCGCTTTGCACGCTGGCCTTGCTGAACGCGGGCGAAAGCCTGGAAGAAGAGCACGTCAAAAAGGCGATGACCTACCTTCGCCGACTGCCCGCGAAAACAACCTACGTCGTTGCCTTGCAAACGATGGCCCTTTGCCGTGCGAGTCCCGAGGCCGATCAGGGGATCATTGGCCGGAATGTCGAATGGCTGGAAGCATCGCAGGTCCGAGAGGGACAGCCCGACCGTAAGGGCGGCTGGGCCTATGGGGCCAGCGATCGCAACGTAGGTATTCCGGGCGATGCCTCGAACGCCCAGTTCGCCTTGTTGGCCCTCTACGAGGCATCGCGCGTCGCCGAGTCGGGACGGATCAAGCTGGCGATTAAATACGGCACCTGGAAGCTCGCCCACACCTATTGGTCCGGCAATCAGCGCGAGGATGGCTCCTGGGGTTATTACAAAGGACAGCCCGGCACCGGCAGCATGACGTGTGCCGGCCTTGCCTCGATGGTGATCGTGGGCGATGTGCTGCACGAATCCGACGCGCGCGTCAACGGCGATACCATCGACTGCTGTGCCCTTGCGCCCAAAGGCGACAAAGAGCAAATCGAGAAGGGCATTGAATGGCTCCGTCGGAACTTTCATATCGACGCCAATCCGCCCTACGCCCATAGCGACCGCGACCTGTGGCACCTTTATTATCTCTACGGACTCGAACGGGCGGGCCGCTTGACCGCGCGGCGGAAGATCGGCGAACACGACTGGTATCGCGAAGGGGCCGAGTATTTTGTCCACGTCGCCGGCCCCGACAGCCTCACGCCCTACTGGAAAGGCCACGGCCCAGCCGAGGACAATGAAGACATCGCCACCAGTCTGGCATTGCTCTTTCTTTCCAAAGGCCGCTGGCCGGTTCTGATGGCGAAAGCGCAATACAGTTCCAAGGAAGCGGAGTGGAATTGCCGTGCGAAAGACGTCAACAACATGACGATCTATGTGGAAGGACAGTGGAAGCACGAGATGACCTGGCAGTCCGTCGATGTTCGCAAGGCCACGGTCGACGATCTATTGCAGGTGCCGGTGCTGTTCTTTAGCGGCGGCGGAAGTCCCTTGCCCAGCGACGCAACGGACCGGGAGAAGCTTGCACGCAACCTTCGCGACTACGTCGATCGCGGCGGTTTCATTTTTGCCGATGGCGATTGCTGTTCGGACGAATTCGACGGCGGTTTCCGCCGGCTGATGGAGTTGGTCTTTCCCGAGCCGGAATATCGCTTGAAGAAGCTCGACGCCGCGCACCCCATCTGGGTCGCCGAACAAAAGGTGCCGCCCGACCAAGTGCGGCTGCTGTTGGGCATCGACTATGGCTGCCGCACGAGCGTGGTCTTCGCGCCCCACGATCCGCCGGGGGCGCCTCGGGCGTCGCTCGCCTGCCTTTGGGAACTCTCGCGAAGTCCTCTGCGAGCGAATTATTCGTCGTCCGTTAAAGCCCAGATTCAAGGCGGTCTGGCGATCGGCATCAACGTACTGGCCTATGCCACAAATCGCGAGTTGAAGTCGAAAGACCTCATCCCCGAGACCATCGTTAAACGCGGTGCGGTCGACAAGGTCGATCGCGGGAAACTTTACGTTGCCAAGCTCCAACATCCCGGCGGATGCGACGCCGCGCCCCGCGCATTGGCGAACCTGATGGAAGAAGCCGCCGACAAGCTAAAACTCCGCGTCGAACTGCATCCCAAGCTGATCGGCATTACCGATGCGACGCTTTACGACTATCCGGTCGTCTTCATGCACGGACGCAATGCGTTCCGCCTGACCGATGCCGAGCGGCAGGCCCTGCGCGACTACGTACGGCGCGGCGGGCTGCTCTTCGGCGATGCGATCTGCGGAAACCCGGCGTTTGCCAATGCATTTGGAGAGGAAATGAAGGCCATTTTCCCCAAAAACGCCTTGACGGCGATCCCCGCTCGCGATCCGATCTGGACGACCAAGTACGGCGGATTCGATCTGGCGACCGTCGTGCGCCGCGACCCGCAGCCGGTCGCGGCAGGACAACCGATGCAAAGTACTTTGCGGCGCGTGCCGCCGGAGCTTAAGGGCATCAGCATCGACAATCGCTACGGCGTGATCTTTTCCGAGTTCGACCTGAGCTGCGCGCTGGAGAAGCACGACTCGATGGAGTGCCGCGGCTACAGTCGCGACGATGCCGCGCGGATCGGGCTAAATGTATTGCTCTACGGCGTGCAGCAGTAGGGAAAGACCCTCCGCAACGTTCCCGACGCGACTCCTTCGGCAACAAACCATGCCGCACGGCAATGGCACTCTACGCCATCGGCGCAATCGTGCCTTTCGCTAACTCTTTGGCCTACGGAATTTGCGCGCACTATTTTGAACTAATTCTCGGTCTGCCGGGCCATCGTCCTTTTCGAGCGTGAACTTGCGTGATAGTCTTCAGATAGACGCATGAATTTACCTGCGAGACACGTTAGTGGGAATTATCGATAATGAAAACGAAAATGTTTTGCAACCGGAGCTTGCTGCTTTCCTTGTATTTTTCCGTCGGTGTCGTTGGCCAGATCGATGCGAGTATGATCTCTATCGACAGTTTTAATGGCGGATTGTCGTCCGGCACCGGACTCACCGGAACATGGGCCGATATCAACGGCAATACCATTATCGCAAGCACTACCGTGCCGCTGGCCAACGGCGTGGACAACTGGTATTTAACTTATGGCGGCAATAGCGATTCCTTCGTTCACAGAAATCTTAGCACGCCCGTCTCAGCCGCCACGACGCCTGAAGTCTGGATCGGGGCCTACATGCGATCGAACAGCGTTTCGGGCAGCCTCTTTGGGCTCGAAGTCGGCCCCGCAAGTGGGAATGTGCTGATTTTGGGAACTGAGGGCGATCAGTACGTTCGCGAGGGTCAATTGATTGGCTCGGTGGCAGTCGGCGCTTTCGCTTGGTTGAGGTCGACGACCTACTCGGTCGTAGCCAATCAGCCCGAGTTGTTGGTGCTACGTTTATATAAGAGCAATGCAGCGTCGAGCGTCTACGATCTGGTCGATGGCTATGCGGACGTCAACGGCAACGATGGTCGAAACAACTCGCTCTTGCCCATCGTTACCGGGCAGAGCCTTGCGGGCCACCCGATTTCGCAACTGTCCTACCTGGGACTCGACTTGAGCAATGGCGGATCGGTCGATTATGTTGCGGTCGGCACGACGCAGAACGATATCGTCAACGTGGTTGGTGCCCCGCAAGTGCCGGCACCCTCGACACTTATCTTGCTAGTCAGCGGCGCGCTAACGATCTTATGTTTTGCGTGGTTCAATCCGCAAATTTAGGTGCGATCGATAGATCTCTGGCATAATTGGTAATATCGAGTAAACTCGGTCGAGGGAGATAACCTGCATGACCGACTCGACCGCCGCCAAAGACGACTCAAAAATGCCGCCACCCGAGCGGCGAGGGGCTGAAGAGCCGGCCGTTCGGCTTCGCAACCTCACGGCGATCCAGTGGCAAAGCGGCGTCGCGGCCTGGCTGGGCTGGATGTTCGACGGCCTCGACATGCACCTCTATACGGCGGTTGCCACGGTCTTCGTGGCCGAGTTGCTGCACTCCGAGGTCAAGAACCCGGCGGTCGGCTACCGCAGTTCGATCATCCAAGCGGCGTTTCTGGTCGGCTGGGCCTTGGGCGGGGCGTTCTTTGGCCGCTTGGGCGATCGCCTGGGCCGGGCACGTGCGCTGATGCTCACGATTCTCACCTATGCGGTATGCACCGGCCTTTCGGCCTTTGCACAAACCTGGTGGCATCTGCTTATCTTTCGCTTCTTGGCGGCACTCGGTATCGGCGGTGAATGGGCCGTCGGGGCCGCCCTGCTCAGCGAGACGTGGCCGAAACCGTGGCGGCCTTGGATCGCCGCCGTGCTGCAGTCCGCAGTCAATGTCGGCATCGTCTTGGCGATGGCCGCGGTCTGGCTCATGGCTTCCTTGCACTTTGAAACCCGCTTCATTTTTCTGATCGGAATTCTCCCCGCCTTGATGGTCCTCTGGATTCGCCGCGCGGTGCCGGAAACGGCGGAATGGCACGCGGCCCATGCCGAGGCGGCCGGGGTTGCACCGCGGATCGTTGACTTATTTCGCGGGCCGTTGCGCCGCACGACGATCTTGGTGATTCTCGTTTGCGCGCTGTCGCTTTCGGCGCATTGGGCATTCATGTTCTGGTACTTGCAGCACTTCCGCAACCTGCCTGAATTGGCCGGCTGGACGGACGGCCAGCGAACGCAGTTGACGAGCCTGGCACTGATGATCTTTGTCGGCGTCGGCATGGCGGGCAATTTCATCGCCGGCGCGGCCGCGGTGCGGTTCGGATACCGCCGCACGATTGCCGTGGGGTTCGTACTCTACTTTGCCATCGTCGTCGGCGTTTATAGTCGCGTGCCGTCGTGGCAAGTTTTGATGCTCTGGTTCGGCCTGATCGGCATGTGCCAGGGAGTATTTGGACTCTTCACGATGTATTTGCCACCCCTCTTTCCAACGCTATTGCGGACCACCGGAGCGGGCTTTTGTTATAATATCGGTCGCATCGCCGCCGCGGGTGCCACGGTCTTTTTCGGCCGGTTCTCCACAGCGGGCGACTTTCAGATGGCGATCATCTACGCAGCTTTTCTCTTCCTGCCAGCGGCGGCAATGGCACTGCTACTGCCGGATCTGGAGTAAGAAGACCTTGGCTCCAACGTTGGGTAAAGCCTATTTTCCTTCCCCGCCACTGAGCAACAATCTCGCAAGCGTTTGCGCCAGCGCGTCGAGCGAACTGGCGTCGGGGAGCGTGACCGTCAATCGGGGGCGACCGGAGGCGTCTTCTTCCACGCATTCGCCTAGCCGACTGCGAACTTGTGTGACGAGTCCGTCGGCAGGCGGATTGGCCGAGTTCTTTGCCACCAGTTCGCCCAGGAAATTGAAGACGGCTCCCAACATCTCGCCGCCGGCCGCGGCTACGCGCTCGCGGCGTTGCGTTACGTCTTCGCTCGCTGCGGGACTATCGGCCTGGGTCGCCGTGCCCGAGTCAACAGCTACGGCTTCCTTGTTGGTCATATCGAACGGAGCTTCCGGTTTGGCACCCAGTAGCACTTCCAAGCGACGCCGCAATTCGTCGACGCCGGTAACCAGATTGACCTGCGTGACATCGGATTCGGGATCGAGTGCCGCCATCGCCAAGTCGCGCTTGGCCGAAAGCGTGTTCAGCAGGCTCTCTTCCAGCGTCCCCTCCGTGACCAACACGTAGACTTGCACGGGCCGCTGCTGGCCCATGCGGTGGGCGCGGCCGATCCGCTGCTCCAGCACGGCCGGATTCCAAGGCAGATCGACGTTGATGACCGTGTTCGCCGCTTGAAGGTTCAAGCCGGTCGAACCGGCGTTCGTGGTGATGAACAGCCGGCACGTCGCATCCTCGCGGAAGCGGTTCACCAATGCCTGCCGCTCCTTCTGCGGCACCGAGCCGTCGAGCCGCACGAAGTCGAGCTTGCGGCTCTTCAACAGCGGCTCGATCAGGTCGAGCATCGTCGTCCACTCCGAGAATAGAATCGCCTTGCAACCATCGTTGACAAAGAGGCCGTCGAGCAACTCTTCGATATACTCCAACTTGCTGGAATAGCCGGGCGCTTTCTTCTCGACCAGGAACGTGCTGTTGGCCGACATGCGGCACATCAAGAGGGCCTTTTGCAGCCGCAAAAGGTCCATCTCGGAGATATACGCCTTCCGCGTTATCATCTGCACGAGCTGCATGTGCGCGGCGTGCAAGGCAGACTGCTCGTCGGTCGGCGGTATGCGGACCAACTCCGTCGTTCGCGGCGGAAGCTGCTGCAAGACCGACTCGCGCGTCCGCCGCAGCAACACCGGCTTGAGCGCCTCGCGCAGCTGGTCGAGGTTCTTGTAGCCCATCACCTTGCCCTTCTCGTCCACAACGCGGTGCCGATGCAGGAAGCGGAAGGCGGGCGGCAAGCGGCGATCGTCGACGAACTGTATCACCGAATGTAACTCGTCGAGGCGATTTTCCAGCGGCGTGCCGGTCAACACGAGCGCAAAAGGCGACTTCAGGCCCTTAATGACCCGTGCGGTTTTCGATTGCCAATTCTTAATCCGCTGTCCTTCGTCGAGGATGATGAGATCCCAACGTGCCCTCTCGATGGGCAGGATATCGCGCAGCACCTGCTCGTAGTTGCAGATCGTGAAGAAGGCGTTGTTTTCGTAACTTCTCGCCCGTTCCGCCGCGCCGCCAATGACCAGTTGCACGCTGCGATCGCAGAAACGTTCGATTTCGTTCCGCCATTGCGACTTCAGCGACGCCGGGCAGACCACGAGCACCTTGCTAATGCCCGCCTCGCGCGCGAGTAGCTCGGCCGTGCCGACGCCTTGGATCGTCTTGCCCAGGCCCATGTCGTCGGCCAAGATCGAGCGACCGGTGCCGGCCGCGAAGGCAACCCCTTCAAGCTGATAGGGAAGCAGTTCGATCTTGAG
>JANXOJ010000431.1 GCA_025353625.1 Planctomycetota bacterium
GCCCGTGAGATTCCCGCGCGGGTGGCAATGGGGCTGATCTATATGCCTCAGTCGCGGGCATTTGGATATCACATGTGGACGGAAGTGTATCTCGACGGGCAGTGGATCGGCGTCGATGCAACGCTGGCCAAAGGAGGCATCAGCGGCGGATATCTGAAGGTCACGCATAGTGCGATGGCCGGTGCTGGTGCCTATAGTAGTTTTCTGCCCGTCGCGCAAGTGGTCGGACGGCTGAAAGTGGAGGCTCTCGATTGGGAATGAAGATATATACGAAAACCGGCGATACCGGCGACACGGGTTTGCCCGGCGGGGCAAGGGTTCCCAAGGATGCCCTGGTGACCGAGGTTTGCGGAACGGTCGATGAATTGAACAGCTCGTTGGGCGTGGCTCGGGCGGCGGCAATTCCGGCGGATGTCGATCGATTGCTGGACGGCGTGCAGAGCCGGCTGTTCGATTTTGGTGCGGAAATCGCGCGACTTGGGTCGGCGGCGGCTGGCATCGAAGCCAGCCACGGTGCGGCCTTGGAACAAGCCATCGATTGCTTCGACGTAGAACTGCCGCCGCTTAGGAACTTCATCCTGCCCGGTGGAACACCCGCCGCCGCCGAACTGCATTTCGCGCGATCCATTTGCCGTCGGGCGGAACGGCTGCTAGTGAGCCTGATGCGGGAACAGCCGAAGCTTTCGCAGGAATTGCTGGTCTATCTGAATCGGCTAAGCGACTTGCTATTCACACTCGCGCGCCTTGTGAATGTCCGTGCCGGACACGTGGAAACGATCTGGCGTCGCGGCGGTTGAAGCTTCACAGCAAACGCAACGCCGGCACGCTCAGCGTTTGAAGTTGCCCGTCAAAAGCGGTCCATGCTTGCGCACCTCCCGACGCATGCCCCGCTTCAAGTTGGAAGAGGCTCGAATCGCATGAATCCTTGCTGGTCCCCATTTTGCAATTTGTATTTTTGCATTCCTCCTCAAATTAGCCCATCCAACTCCTCGACCAACTTCCCAAACTGCGCTAAGGCCCGATCAACTGCCGCGGGCTGGGCCATATCGACGCCCGCATCGCGGAGCAGATCGAGCGGGTCTTTCGAGCAGCCCCCTTTGAGAAAGTTTAGGTAGTCGTCGAGTTCCGGCTGGCCGCCTTGGGTCACGCGGTCGGCAAGTGAGATGGCGGCCGACATTCCCGTTGCGTATTTGTAGACGTAAAACGCCCGATAGAAATGCGGGATGCGGAAGCACTCCAGGCTTAACTCGTCGTCCAAGACGAAATCGGGTCCGAAATACTTTTTCAGCAACGCGCGGTAAATCTCCTTGAAGCGGTCGAGCGTCAACGGCTCGCCCGACTCGACGGACGCATGGGCCAACTTCTCGAATTCGGCAAACATCGTTTGGCGGAAGATCGTGCCGCGCATGGCATCGATTTGCCGGTTGACGAGGAACGCCCGCTCGTCATTGCTGCGGGCGCGTTCCAACAGATAGCGGCTTAGAAGTTGCTCGTTGAACGTGCTGGCCACCTCGGCGACGAAGATCACGTAATTGTAATAGGCGAACGGCTGGTGCCGGGCAGAGTGCCAACTGTGCATGGAATGGCCCGCCTCGTGCGTGAGCGTGAAGACGTGGTCGAGGACGTCGCTGTGATAGTTCATGAGAATGTAGGGGTCGCTATCGAACGTGCCAGAGCTAAAGGCCCCGCTCTGCTTGCCGCGATTCTCGTAGCGATCGCACCAGCGGCCCCGCAGGCCCTTTTCCAACGCCCCACAATAGTCGCTGCCGAGCGGTTCGAGAGACTTGAGCACCACGTTGACGGCCTGGTCCCAGGTGTGCCGCTTCTGCAAGCCGGCAAGGATCGGCACGTAGGTATCGTAGTGGTGGATTTCCTTGAGCCGCATCTTCCGCCGCCGCACGTCGTAATAGCGATAGAGTGAAGGCAAATGGCGATGGACCGAGGCGATTAGGTTGTCGTAAACTGCCACGGGCATCTGGTCCGGGAACAGCGACGCCTCCAAGGCACTCGGGTAGTTCCTCGCTTTGGCATAGTAAACATCGGATTGCACGGAACCGTTGAGCGAGGCGGCCAACGTGTGGGCGTGCTCGGAGTATTCGCGGTAGTATTGATGAAATGCCTTGCGGCGGACGGCCCGATTGCCGACGTGCAGCAAGGCACTGAACGTAGCGTGGCTCAACGGGACAACTTCTCCAGAGTCGTTCTTGATCGAGCCGAACTGTAAATCGGCGTCGTTGAGCTGGCGGAATATCTGGCTCGAGGCCTGGGCCATTTCGGTCTGCATGGCCAACAGGTTCTCTTCCTTTTTGCTCAACGTGTGCGGCTTGTAGCGGACTACCCGCTCAAGAATTAGCTTGTAGGGCCTGAGCTTGGGCGATTCCAAAAACGTTTTCATCTTGGCTGCCGGGATGGCCAGAATCTCCGGGCGAATATAGCTGGCCGCCTGGGCCGCACGGCTTGCCACGGCGGAGAAGCGGCCATGCAACCGCTGATACTTGCTCTCGGAAACATCCTCGGTCGTTCGCAAAAACGTATAGTTGCCCAACCGTTCGGCGGCGCGATCTAGATCGAGATCAAATTGCAGGCAAGCCGCCAGCGTCTCTGCGCTTTCCGCCAACTTGCCTTGAAACTTGGCGAACTCACCAAGGCGGCCTTCCCACTCGATAAAGGCGGCTTCCCACGCCTCATCGGAAGCGAAGAGGCTGGCGAGATCCCAAGTGTCGGAGGGTTTGACTTTGTGGCGGGGGGGGAGTTGTTTCATGGGAAGGATGAGAACGGAGGAGAGTTTTGTAAAGTGGTGTCGCCTTTTGCTCCGCGAAAGTCGCGTTATTTTCGCGGAGCGAAGAAAATGAGCCGAGGCCGATGTTGGCTATCTCGCCGTTACCATCGCATCAGCACGGTCCCCCACGTCAGCCCGGCACCGAAGCCGCTGAAGAGGACGTGTTGGCCGCGTTGGATGCGGCCGAGGCGGTAGGCTTCGTCGAGGGCTAGAGGGATGCTTGCCGAGGAGGTGTTGCCGTAGCGGTCGAGGTTGTTGAAGACCCGG
>JANXOJ010000458.1 GCA_025353625.1 Planctomycetota bacterium
CATGAAGACTTGGCAAAGCTTCGTATAAATATCGCGGTAGGTGGTGGCGTTCGTGGCGTCGAAGATCAGCGTGTCGACGCCGGCGTCGGCGAGCATTTGGGCATGTTTGCGAAGAACCCACGCATCGTCGCCGCGATAGTAGCCAAAGAGCGGCTCGCCCCAATAATGCGGAAAGCCATACGGCCCCCACAGCGGCGAATCGGGCTTCTTCAAAGCATCCGGATCGGCGGCCAAGATGCGGGCGATGTCGTAGGGGCCTTGCTTGGGAAGGCCGTGCCGCTTGCCCCAATCGTCGTGCCAAAGGAAATAAAAGATTGCCACGCAACGGTCGCGGCGCGGCGGCCCGACTTCGCCCGTCAGCGGCAGCTTGCGGCCCAAGGCATCGGTCGCCGGCCAGGGAACGCCCGGATTGATCGACGCAGAGTGAACCGGCGGGATGGCCAGATCGGCCGCTTCAATAAAACCGGCGGGAATCGCAACCAGGGCAATTACGGCAAACAATCGCATTCGTAGTGTGGTCATGGAGTCCTTTTGGAATCGAGAGGTTTGACTATCCTACCAACCGGAGCCACGTTCGGTAGTCCATTAGCCATATCGTTGAGCGGGAAATCCACGATCGGCGGACGAACGAGACGATAACTAAACTATGGCTTACGAGGCAATTGCACTCACCAGAATTCGGCTGGGCATGGATCGAACTATTCTCTATACTTGCGAAGAATACTTCTATCCTTCATTGCGCTTACTACGAGCCATTTCATGACGAGCCTTTCCCGCCGGTTGTCCTTGGTCGCGTTGCTTCTCGCCTCGCCCGCTCTTGCTTCCGAGCGACAATCCGGCTATCGGGCCGCGCTGGATTCGATTGTGGCGGCGGAAATGGGTCGGACCGTCGACGACTTGGCCGGGCCAAAGTTTGAAGGCCGCGAGGCCGGTACTTCGGGAGGGCACGATGCGGGTGAGTATCTGGCCGAGCAACTTCGCAAGCTACCCTTGCAGCCGGCGGGCGAGAACCGCGGCTACTTCCAGACCTTCCACGGCAACTTCCGCAACATCCTCGCCTTCCTGCCCGGCAGCGATGCGAAGGAAAAAGAGCAAGTCATCGTTGTCGGTGCCCATTACGATCACTTGGGCCACGGCCGCCCGCACAGCGGTAGCCCGCCCGGCACGATTTATCCTGGTGCCGACGATAACGCCAGCGGCAGTGCGGGCGTGCTGCAACTTGCGAGGGCCTTTTCGCTCTTGCCGCAGGCTCCCAAGCGATCGATCTTGTTCGTCTTCTTCGATGGCGAAGAGAAGGGCTTGCTCGGCTCGAAACATTGGACCCTCAATTCGACGCTGCCGCTGGAGCGCATCAACTTCATGCTCAATATGGACATGATCGGCAACCTTAGGGCGGAGCGCGTCGTCGTCTTTGGCTCGCGCACGGCAGCCGGGCTGCGGCGGTTTGCCTGCGACCGCAACAAAGAGTGCGGCCTGACGCTCGACTTTTCGTGGCAGATGAAAGG
>JANXOJ010000462.1 GCA_025353625.1 Planctomycetota bacterium
CACTGTCATCGGTTCCATCCCGCTCGGATCGATCCCATTCGTCGGGCTGTTCCCGCAATAGCGGCTCACGTTCGTATCCCCGCCGCCTCGACCCCCGAGTCCTCAGACGCCGCCGCCACGGGTATCCGCTCATGCAACAAACAGCCCAGGGATGCCCTTCGCCGAGAATTGCAGAAATACTGCACCTGAAACAGGTTGCGACAACGACAGTGCCATTCGTTCCTGCTACCTTTGCTCTTTCACCTTTGCTCTTTCGGTTCCTGCCACCTTTGCTCTTTCAGTTAAAACGATAAAGCGGGGCCTTGACACGACGACGGTTATGGGCGACACCTTTTCCGTTCCAGGATCACTTCAGATCCGCAAAGTCATCAACGAAGCGTTCTTTTGCGTACTTCTCGCGCCACGCGCCGCTTCCCATGTACCACCCTGCCAGTTCGCTAAGTCCCTCTGTGGACAAATCGACCGTCTTCCCACTGGATGCGGTAAACGAGAGTTTCAGGAGTCCGTCATCAATAGCGCGAAGCAGGTAAAACAAGGTGTCGTCCACGATGTCTGGTATCAACACCTTCACAAACGCTTCTGGCGTGCCGCGCGCGGCTGCTTCTTTCCACCGTTTAGCAACAACATGCTGTTCGTTCAGGCACCTGTCACTGCTCTGAATGACAGCATCCCGAACCTTCTCTATAAGTATCTTGGCAAATTCATCGATTTCTTGGCTCATCGTGTTACAACTCCTACTGTCCTCCCCATGGAATCCGCGTTGGCCCTGAGACGCCCGAATCCTTCAACGCTTGAATAGCCTGCTGCACCGTGGCCTGAGCCGTTCCGGGCTGCATTCCGCCACGAATCAAGGCTTGCGTCTCGATTTGCTCCGCTGCTTCCCAGGTTAACGTCGCGCCGGTCTGGGCAAACGCTTTGTAGCCGGTCATCTGAGCACCTGAGACGAGTCTGTGATTCACACCGAGCGTCGCCAACTCAGCATTGGGTATGGCAAGTGCCTGATTCATGTCGTAGCCCGGCGCACCACTGAAAGCACTCTTTGCAGGAACATGGTGTCCACCGCCCGGCCCTCCATACGGTCGCAACTCCGCCGCTTCAGTGCTTGCGGCCTTTGGAGGAAGGGCCGTTGGTGCCGGCGGCTCACCTGAGACCGGCGGTTCAGGACTTCCTCGTCGAAGGGGCACGAAGTCTGCTGACTTGTTGTGGACCAAGACATTATTGCGGCCCACCGCGTAGCATGCAAGGTCGGCAACGGAAATGTTGTAAACGTTGCCGGAAAACGCCCGCCGCTCGATGGCTTCGATGGGAACGGCCCGTCCATCGCGGAGCATGAGCTCGTCGGCAACGCACAGATCGCCGGCGTCCACCCAGCGGCCTTCGCGTGCGCCCTCTGGGGTCGGTCCGCCGTGCCGCGACTGCGGACGGGCATCAATTCCGTTGCCGCGAACGACCCAAAATGGATGAAACGGTGTCGATTCGATCTTTTCGCCGGCAACGACAATACCGAGCAAATCGCCTTCGTAATTGTGGATATAAGCCTTTTCGATCGAACGCAACTGCCATTCGCGCAAGGCAAAGCTATAGGCCTAAACTCCATCACCAACGGCAAGCGATTCGATGGCAACGGAACCAAGCTTGGCGGCTACCGATGTGCCGCCGACAAAGCAACTGTTCAGCGCCATCAAGCCGACGGCGGCACCGCTGGGCGTCGTAAGTGAACTGGCTTACGGGCGTGCCTGCGGGCGTCGTGGGCTGAGTCATCGTCAGCACGTTGCCCTGGGCATCGTAGGTCAAGCGCGTCGCGGGCGTCCCCCCTGGCGTGGCGCTATCGATCGCGTACAGGGCTCCGACGTAAAGTGCTAAATGCCGGTCTGACCCCGGGTTCTCCCCCGGACTTATGCCTTGAAAATCCGCAGGCGAAGCCCGCCGCATTTTTGAGACGGATGAACCTCCATTTCAGAGAATCCTTCCCTAAAACACGCCACAGTACCCACTCTGCCATACAGTCCCCAGATTCTCATATTGCCCCCCCTGCCAACTCGCGCAAAAGCTGGGATGCACCCTGGGCCGATTCAGGCAAAAAATCGGCATGGCAACGCTGTGGCGTTTTTGGTACGGTTCGGCCTGAATTCCATAATCGGGTGACCATGCGCGTTTTCGTAAACACCGTACTCCTGGCAGTTTGCATCGCTCCGGCAGCAGGGTGCCGCATACCGGGCATCTACGATCCGGTTCCGGCGTCGCTGGCCGCCTCCAGGAAGCTCTCCAACGAGGGCATGGAACTCCTCGAACGCAAGCAAACCGGCAAGGCCGAAGAAGTCTTGGCAAAGGCCGTGAAAACCTGCCCGACCGATTGCGATGCACGTCGCTTCTATGCCGAGTCACTTTGGGCTCGCGATGCGCGGGCAGAGGCCGTTGCACAGCTAGAAGACGCCTGCGGACTGAATCCCGAGGTCGAGCTTCGCGTTCGGCTGGCCGAGATGCTTTTGGCGATGGGTCGCCTGGAAGAAGCAGGAAAGAAAGCCGAAGATGCCCTGGGCCGAAACTTCAAGCTGGCCGCCGCTTGGCGCGTACGAGGCCAAGTGATGCACGCCTTGGGGGATCGTTGCTTGGCGGATGGAAACGCCTCTCAGGCACGAGAGCTATACTTGCAAGCTCTTTCCGATCTTCATCGAGCGTCGGGCTATGCGGCGGGCGACCGGCAGGTCTTGGCGGAAACGGCGGCCGTCTATCGCGGTCTGGAGCAGCCCGAGCGTGCCTTGGAAACGATGCAGGGTTTGGTTGAAACCTACTCGCCCGGCGAAGAGCCGCAGATCGCCCTTTATTGGATGGGCCGCGACCTGCTCGCCATGCGGCGTTACGACGACGCGGCGACGTGCCTTTCCACCGCCACGTTGCACGAGCGGCCTACACCCGAACTGCTCTGTCGTTTGGCCGAAGCCCAGTATCGCTCGGGCCACGGTCAGGAGGCGGCCACATCGTTGCAGCAGGCGTTAGTCATCGATCCACAGCACGTCCCCAGCCGGAAGTTGCTCGGTGAGTTGACGATGGCACAGGCACCGCAGCCGATTCTTCGACGATAGTTCTAGCTAGTGCCCGTCCAAAATCAACTCCGCACCACAAGTTGTTCTTTGACGGGAACTAATATCGGAATATTCGTCACAATCAATTTATCGAGTCCAATTGCTTCTCCGCCGTGTTCACGGCGACCTTGAACCTGCCGGGCGTACGGCCATTTTGCAAGCTAGACTTCAGCATCCGGGAGGTCTGGCGGCTTCTCGGTCGTGCCTTAGAGGAGAGAATCATGCCCTTGGAACTTGCAGAATCCCCGGCGTCGTTTGTCGATCGCCGTTCCTACGACATTTCTGGCAGAACGCCCGGCGTCGAGCGACGCCAGTTCACGAATTCGCATGAAGGGCTATCGCCGGACGCCGTCGAATTGGCCCAGGCCATCGACGGTTACAAGCTGCGACACCGTCGCCGCTTCATTACCTATGAAGAGATGTTGTCGGTGATCAAGTCGCTCGGATATCAGCGATAGCGTCCTCATCTCGCGGGGCGAGATGGGCACGTACCTAGCGAAGCTTGCTGCTGTTGGCCTTGGCTTCCAGTTCAATAGCCGCGGTATTGTCGCCCATCGAGCGGCTCATGGCGGCAAGATTCGTGTAGGGGACGCTCAATACCTTGCGGTCGGCGACGCCACGACGCACGGCTTCTTCAATGAGGTTCGTGCCGTGTTGGGTCAAGGCGATTGCCTTCTTTTTCATGCCGACGTTCCAATAAGAAACGCCCATGCTCACGAACGAATCGCCCAGCCGAGCGAGATCGGCCATGGCGTCGGGCGGCGGAGTCTTGCCGAGCAACGGCACGGCCTTCTCGAACGACTTGACCGCCAACGTGTGATCCTTCTGATGGATGGCATGGATCGCGCCCGTGCGGAAGTGGATGCGCCCTAGCAAATAGGCGGCGGACGCGATCTGAGCAGATCGCCCGCTCTTCTCCAGATAGCTAATGGCCAGTTCTCCATTCTTTAGCGCGGCTTCCGAGTCGCCGCGCATCTGAAAGACCTGCATTGCATCGTAGAGCGCAACGGAAAGCTCCCATTGGATTTGTGCCTTGCGGGCTGGCTCCGGAGCGGCGGCAATCATGGTATCGCCAGCTTGGACGGCTTCTTTCGCCCAACGCGTGGGGTCAAACTTGCCTTGCAGCCCGACGCACGATGTCAGCGCATGCGTACTGACGCGAAAGAGATATTCTTCGCTGCCTTCTTCCGTGCGAACGAGGTCTTGGGCCAGATCGGAGGCCTTGCTCAACCAGTTTTCGGCAGAACGCTCTTTCTCGCGCCAGGCACCCCAGGCGACATCGTGGAGCGCGCCGAGGTGGGCGTCCAGGACGACCTCCTTGGCCGCAACGCGAATCGCCGGATGCTTGCTGGAAATCATCGTCGCCGCCAACTGCAATGCCTCCGTGTGATACTGCAACGCCTTCTTGAAGTCGGGCCGCGAGCCGGCCCCCTTAAGATCGCCCAGCATGCAAAGTGCCCGTGCCTTGACGTGCGGTCGCTGCTCCGCCATTTGCACGGCCTTTTCCGCCTCCGGGATGGCATCTACAATATGCCCGGATTCCAACATCGCTTCGGCCTTGGTCACCTGAAAGCGAGCATCCTTTGGATCGAGACGAACCGCTTCCACCGCCGCAGCAACGGCCGAATCGTAGCGACCCAGCGAACCGAGTGCGCGGCAGCGGAGCCAATGCGCACGGGCATTGGCGGGCTGTAGCTTGACGGCCTCTTGGGCGTCGTGCAGGCTGAACTCCGGCCGGGTGTCGATATTTGTTTCCGCGCGCAGCACGAACGGCTCGGCCGAGATCGGCTCCAGGATGATGTGCGTGACTTTCTTCAGGGCCTTCGTCGGATCGGCGGCCGGCTCAAAGGAAAACAACACGCCCCGCTCGGGATAAGCTTGGCCAAGCACCTCGCCCAATTCGTTGGAGACCAACACCGGTTGCACCTTGGTCAGATCGAGTTGCTCGGCGACCTGCCCGGATGGGAAACCGCGCTCGAAGCGAATGATGAGCGATGCTACTTTGTCTCCGGCGTAGGCCACTTCCACGCGCGGGAACGGATCGACGGAGTACAACTGCATCAGCTTGTTGTCTTGTTGTTTCGATTCCTTGGGTTTGCCCCAAGTTTTTTCCACGGCTTCGCGAGTGCTGACGCCGGGAGTAATGCCGTGGAAGCTCGTGACTTCAATGTCGGCGGGGCCGGCGTATTTGGATTCCGGCACGGGAACCAATGGTCCCTTGGCACCCTCCTTATCCTTGACCGATTTGGGAGTCTTCTCCGTGGGGACGATGGAGGCTGGCTCGGCAGACGATCCGATCGGCTTGGCCGACGAAGGGGAAACCGGCTCGGCCACCTGCGTTTGCAGTGGAACCGGCGCGGATTCCAGCGGCGTCAAGTCGTCTTGTTTCGCCGTTCGTTTAGGTGCCAAGGTTGGCATCACAACCTGGACGGTTGGATTCAGTTGGGGTGGAATGCTCGAGCCATCGGCAAACTGCACATCGCCCTTGGCGGGATCCGTGCCTCCATGCCTCTGGGCTTCCGCGCTGCCGACTTCGGCTGCGGCACCCAGGGACGACCACGATACCAAGCAAACCAGAATTAGCTTGCGCGAGAACTCGATAAATCCGAAAGGCATGGCGCGTTCCTCCTTGAACGTCGCAAACTGGGGCGGTTACATTCCCCGGACTAGAATCATTTTCATAATACAAATCGCGGGGAATTCTTTCTCCGAGACTTCAGGACGGGTGAGTCTACCCAGACTGATTTCATCGAGTCCAGATCGAATTCCGCAATTTTTGGCAAGATTTGAATCCGCTCGCAGCAATCTGGGGGATTCGCGGCAAATAGGAAGCGGAATGACTGTTTTCATCCACGAAGTTCCAGCCCCTATTTTCTGGCGTTCATCCTTTTTCCGTCACTCGCCGACGTTTGTTAGTTCTTTTTAGATCGTTGATTTGCTCGCCGCTATCGAACTTGGCGGCCGCGCGGCGTCCGTCGCGCCAGATGCGGTCGAGTTGCAAGAATAAGCCCATCACGAGGCAAATCTGGCCGACGAAAAGCACCGGGGCACCCACGGCCCATAGTTCCTGGCGACCGCTACTCATCGACCATGCCAACAGAGCCACACCGCAAACGAAACCCATTGTGCCCAGCGATAGGGTTGACCAAGCTAAGACGGCCAGCGTTTGATCGCCGGGGGTCCGCGTCGCTTTCACCGCGCCCGATCTGGCCTTTCCCCGCCGCACGGAGCGTCGGTTTAGCGAAGATGATGTCGGTGGGCGTGGAATCGACTGCGAAGCATCGAGGCGGTAGGTCTTTTCGCGGCGGGGTGCCTCGGCTTCGTTGGCTGACTTCGTGCCCGATCTTAAGAGCCGTCGGATGTGCCGCAACTCCTCGTCGGCAGCCCAACCGTCGTAGCTGGGCGGATGCAACGATGCGTCGCTAGCAGTGCTGGCTGCCGTCACCCGGCGACCGGGTCGCTGCCCCTCTGGCCGAGCATCATCGCCGCTTGGTCGCGGGAGCGGGGAAGTTTGCGGAACCACTAGCGTCAGGCCGCAACGCGCACACGCAAAGCCGCCTTCCTCAAGTGAGGGAATCCCAGGCACGTCTTGTCCGCAAGCTCGACACCACATAGTGTTGCATGAATCGGCAGATCCGCATGTTAAACTGTAGCGATTCCGTAGAATTTGCCGCGCATCGACCACTCTTCAAAGGGGAAAAAAGGCTATTGCCTTCATGGATCCACGAGTTTGCGGAGATGTTACCTGATGATGCGACGGATGCGGGAGAAGCGGTAGCAGATTACCAGCAATAGCCGCTTTCGGCAGAAATATGCCTACCATCACTCTGGCACGACCGCCACAAGCTCGCGGCAGACTGCTTCAAAGTGAGCCGCCGAGATGGCATGCTGCTCTTCGGCAAAGCCAACCAAGAGGGCTAAATCGCTGAGTCGATTGATCTGCCGAGCAATGCCGCGCGTTAATTCGTGAAGTGTCGGCACGGCCTCGGCTCCCACGATCTCCCGCGAAGCACCGGCCACATTCAGGCGATGCGTTACGTACTCGCTCGTTTCTTGCGAAGTGAGTGCTCGCAGCAGGCACTTCACACCCAATCGCTCTTCCAACTGCGGCGTGCGGTCCAACAGCGGCAGAATGCCCGGTTGACCTACTAGCAGCAACGTCATGCCCGTCTTGCCCTCGGGGCCGAAATTCAATAGCAGCCGTAGCGTTTCAAGTATGGGACCATTTACGAGAAGGTGGGCTTCGTCGATGACGATAACCGCATGCCGGCCTTTTTCAACGTTAGCGCACAGGGCGCGCTGGATGCGTCGGACGCTGTCGTGGACGGCGATCGTCTCGTTCGGCAGGCCGTCGAGTTCTTCCGCCAGATACGCCAACAACTCGGCCGACGACATCTGCGGATAAACAACGTGAATGAACGGGCTGCACGTTTCGTCCAGGGCCTCGCGCAGCATCGCGATGATCAGCGTTTTGCCGGTCCCGGCCGCGCCGCAAAGTAACGCCCCGCCGCGACGGTTCTCGATCGCATAACGGAGCTTTAGCAGTGCCGCTTGATGCGTCTCGCCGGGGAAATAGAATTGCGGATCGGCGTTATTCTCGAACGGTTTTTGCTCAAGCTGCCAATAAGTTTCATACATGGTGGCTTATCCGGCGACAAAGTTTTGAAGGATGCCCGCGAAGGGCAGGTTCGATGCGGCCATCTTTCGGCGTACTTCGGTGAGGCGATTGGGAGTCGTGATGCGGACGTTCTGTACGAGTACGATAGCATCGACGTGTTCGGCCACGTTGGCCGCGTCGTCTTCATCGCCGCCAGCGGACAGGGTTCCCAGATCGACCAACACGAGGTCGAAATTCTCGCCAAGGATGTCGAGACTGGCAGCGATTTGCGGATGCGAGATCGCGCCCGCCGACGGTTCGCGGACCGGCAAGACCGCCAGACCGTCGGCGAGCGATTCGATCACGACTTCTTCCAGCGGCAACCCGCCGCCGAGCGTTTCTTCCCAGCCGATTTGAGGCAATAGCCCCAAACTGCCAGCAATTTGAGGATTGGTCCAGTTGGCATCGACGACGGCCACGCGAAGCCCTTTGCCAACGAGCTTCCGCGCGGCGGCCAAGAGCAGCGTAGTGACGCCTTCGCCTTCATCGCAACTTGCCATCCCCAGCCGCTTGCAGCCGGCGGCCTGCATGCCCGCCAAAGCGTCAATCATGACATCGACCGCTGCCGCTGCCGTGTTTTGCAATCGACTGTGAATATTCGGCCAAGTCACGCGGTCAACTTGCAGCATGGGCTGCCAAGCAGGCCGCTTGGCTTCCAATTCGGTCGCAACGAAACTGGCCGTTTCGGAGCTTTGCTGGAAGGCATCGGCCGCGTGCGGGCTGGTACTACTACCCTCTCCCGTAAGCGGGAGAGGGGCAGGGTGTGTGGGCATGTGCAATGAACTCACCGGGCCATTATTATTCTCCGGCTCGACATCGCGGTCTTGTCGCGTCGCCTCGTCAAACATCTCCGCAAGCACGGACGCAACCGGGGCTGCGGCGAGTGAGGGAAGCTGCACGGCGGCGACG
>JANXOJ010000475.1 GCA_025353625.1 Planctomycetota bacterium
GGGGCAAGTGGCATCAATGGTTTTCAGCCGACGGGCTTCTGACTGTTTGCGGATTTCGGGCGAAATGCCGTGGGCCGAAAAAAGCAGGAACGAGTCCTCGGGCACTTCCTCCAGATCGTTGACAAAAACGACGCCCGCATCCTTGAAGTGATTTACGACCCAGCGATTGTGGACAATTTCGTGGTAAACGTAAATCGGGGCACCGTAGAGCCGTAGAGCCTGTTCAAGACATTCGATGGCCATATTGACCCCGGCACAAAACCCTCGCGGGGCGGCTAATATGATTCGCATGGTTTCCTCTGGTTTCCTAGGGGCCGCAATAGGGGAACGGGTCCAAATGTTCGGATCGCGTCGGACAATAACCGGCATCCATTGGCCGAAAAATGGACCAGTCCCCGGCGGCCCTGTGAACGCCTGTAAAAATTCACCATAATGGTGCCTATGTTTTCTAGCGATTTAGCATTATACGGTCCCGAGGCCCAGTTGCCCAAGCCTCTCACCCTTCGACGCGGACAAAAGTATTGTCGGCGGCTGGCTCGGCAACATTACGAGAACTTTACCGTGGCCAGTTGGCTTCTCCCCAGGCGGCTGAGGCAGCATTTCTATAATGTCTACTCTTATTGCCGTTGGTCCGACGATTTAGCCGACGAAACGGGCGATCCCAAGCGAAGCCTAGCTTTGCTGGAATGGTGGGAAAACGAGCTGCGCGGCTGTTTTGCGGGAAAAACACGGCACCCAGTATTTGTTGCCCTCGCCGAAACAATCCGGCGTTTTGAGATTCCGATCGACCCATTTATCGATCTTTTGGCCGCGTTTCGCCAGGATCAGACGGTGCGGCGTTACGATGATTTGGGGAAATTGGCCCAGTATTGCCGCTATTCGGCCAACCCGGTAGGCCGACTGATTCTCTATTTGGGTAAATGTCATACCCCCGAGAGGGTACAATTGGCTGATTCCGTTTGCACCGGGCTGCAATTGGCCAATTTTTGGCAGGACGTGGCGCGGGATTGGGATATTGGCCGGATTTATCTACCCCAGGTTGATTGCCGCCGTTTTGGCTACGACGAAGAGATGTTCGCCCGACGGGAATGTAACGACGCCTTCCGCCGATTGATGGCCGCCGAGGTCGATTTGGCGGAAGGCTATCTGCGGCGCGGGTTGCCGCTGGTCAAATGGCTGCCGCCGGAGTTGCAACTCGACGTCTGCCTGTTCGTTCATGGCGGACTGGCCATTTTGAAGGCGATCCGGCAACAGAACTACGATGTCTGGACCGCGAGGCCGGAAGTCTCAAAGAAACAGAAGATAAAGCTCGTGGCCGTTTGCTGGTGGCAGTTGAAACGCGGAATCGTGCCGGAAGATATTTCATGAACGATTTTTCCGACTCCATCCAAGCTAGCTACCTTGCCTGCCGGCGAGTGTCTCGTCAGGCGCGTTCAAGTTTCCCGGCTGCCTTTTGCCTTTTGCCGCCGCCAAAGTGTCGAGCCATGCACGCTCTATATGCGTTCATGCGCTATAGCGATGATCTGGCGGACGATCCGCCGAAGGACCGCTCACCAGCCGACGCGCTTCATCGGTGGCGCGAGGGCTTGCAGAGTGCGATTGACGGAAGGGTGAATGTTGAGAAGATCGATGCTCGCGGTCGGGCGATCCTGCCGGCGGTGGCCGATACGATCCGTACATTTCAAATTCCGCCCCGGACGCTCTTCGACGTTCTCGACGGCGTGGTGATGGATTGCGAACCGAAAGTCTATGAAACTTTCGCACAACTCGTCGTCTATTGCGAGCATGTCGCGTCGGCAGTCGGCTTGGCCTGCCTTTACGTTTGGGGATTCTCCGGGCCGGAGGCATTCGGACCAAGCCGCAGTGCCGGACTGGCTTTGCAAATGACGAACATCCTTCGCGATTTGGGTGAGGATGCCAAACGGGGACGCATCTATATACCCGAAGAAGACGTGCGGGCTTGCGGCTACTCCGGCGACGAGCTTCGGCGCGGGATTGTGAACGCGGGCTTTCATCGTTTGATGGAATTAGAATTCAAACGGACGGAACAATTCTATCGCGAAGCGGCTCAGCTACCGCAATATCTCAGCAGTGACGCGGTGGGAATCAATGGGCTGATGATGGCGACCTATCGCGAGTTGTTCCGTGCCATCCAACGGAATCCGGCCGATGTTTTTACGAGGCGAATCAAAGTGCCGCGCTGGAAGAAGCTCTGGCTGGCTACAAAATGGACGCTGTATCCGAAAAGTTAATAAAGCAAACTAGCTCCCATGCCTTCACCATCAAAACCAAATTCGATTGCCATCGTCGGCGGAGGGCTGGCCGGACTGGCCGCCGCCGCAGCGGCGGTCGAGCACGGATTCCACGTCGAGTTGTTCGAGCAGGCGATCCACGTCGGCGGTCGTGCCGGTTCGTATCGCGACAAGGAAGCCGATCGATTGGTCGATCTCTCGCCCCATGTCGCCATGGGCTGCTGTACGAACCTGATTCAGTTTTGCCAAGCAACCGGCATTGAAGGTGGCTTTGTGCGACATTCCTTGCTTCATTTCTTCGGCCCCGATGGAACACAATACGAATTCAAGCCAAGTCATTGGCTGCCTGCTCCGCTGCATCTGATGCCTGCCTTGCGAGGTCTCGGATATCTGACGCGCCGCGACCAACGGGGCATCGGCAAAGCAATGTTGCGGCTTGCTCGATACCGTTTGCCGGATTCGCCCGATGCGTCAACGATGGGCCAATGGTTGCTCGTCCAACGGCAATCGAAAAATGCCGTGCGGCTGTTTTGGGCCGTCGTGCTGGAGAGTGCCCTGGGCGACTCGCTCGATCACGTTTCCGTGACCGCGGCAAAAAAGGTCTTTGTCGATGGCTTTATGGCCGCTAAAAGTTCTTATGAAGTCCTCATCGCCCGGCTTCCGCTCGGCGAACTTTGGCAGCGTGCCGCCACCTGGCTCAGCGGGCAAGGCGTCAAGATTCACACGAAGGCGCGGATTGCCAGTTTGAAGTTCGAGGAAGGCCGCGTCGCTGGGGTAGAAATCGCGGATGGGCAATTCCATTCGTTCGATCACACCGTCGCAGCCGTTGCATGGAAGCAATTGCCCAAGCTGTTGGGGGATGCTCTCTTGGCGGCGGTTCCCGAAGCCGCGTCTGCCGCCGAACTCGAATCGTCGCCGGTTACTGCCGTGCATCTTTGGTACGATCAACGCTGGACGAATCTGCCCCATGCGGCAATCGTGGGCCGTTTGAGCCAATGGCTCTTTGAAGGCCCGCAAGGTATTCGACATACTTTGGCCGAAAGTCCCGGAATCGAGTCTGCGGCATTCGCGTCGGCATTTCACTGCACGGTGGTCATCAGTGCCTCACATGCATTGCTGGGGCGAGGTACGACGACCGTGCTGGCCGAGGTACTCGACGACTTGGCATCCATTTGGCCCGAGTCGCGCGCGGCCAAGCTGCTGCACCATCGCGTGCTCACGCAACCCAGCGCAGTCTTTTCGGCGCGGCCGGGCACGGATGCCATGCGCCCGCCCCAAGGAACGGCCGTCCCCGGCCTTTTTCTGGCGGGCGACTGGACGGCGACCGGCTGGCCTGCCACGATGGAAGGTGCCGTGCGGAGCGGTAACTTGGCCATTGAGGCCGTCTTGGTCGCGTGCGGCAGGCCCGCCACGGTGCTGACGCCCGACCTCCCCAAGGGCTTTCTTATACGCTGGATCGCACGATGATCGAATTGCAACCACTGCTGGCTGCCTATCAAACCGCGCGACGCGATTTGCTCGCCATGCGAGGAGACGGTGGCCATTGGGTGGGCGAGCTTTCGAGTTCGGCCTTCGCCACGGCGACTGCCGCCAGTGCCATCCGTGTCGTTTCCCAACGGATCAAGGACGATGGACGCCGCGAAGCGTATCAGCAGGTTGCCGCACGCTCGGTCGCTTGGTTGGCATCGTGTCAGAACGCGGACGGCGGCTGGGGGGACACGCAAGCCGGCCCTTCCAACTTGGCTGCCACAATGCTCGTGCAAGCTGCGATTCATCTCGCTCGACAGGACGATCACTACGCCGATCCGCTTGCGAATTCGCGGCTTTATGTCGAGACGCATGGCGGCCTGCCCGGCTTGCGCAAGCAATATGGCAGCGACCGCACGATGTTGACGGCGATCCTCGTCAACTGTGCCTTGGCGGGCATGGTCGGTTGGAATGAAGTGCCGGCATTGGCGTTTGAAGTTTGTTGGCTTCCTCGCGCTTGGCTTCGGTCGCATCATATATCGGCGACGGGCTACATTGCCCCAGCACGCGTGGCATTGGGCCAAGCGCGGTTTTTCCATCGCTGGCCCCGCAATCCGCTGCAATGGCTCGTGCGGCGGCTGAGCGTCGGCAAGAGTCTGCGGCAACTTGGCCGTATGCAGCCGCTTAGCGGCGGATTTCTCGAATCGCCCGCTTGGACGAGCTTCGTCGTAATGGGGCTGGCTTCGACCGGCCGAGGCCAGCACCCAATCGCCCGCCGGGGGTTTGGCTTTCTTTTCGATTCCGTCCGCGGCGATGGCTCGTGGTCGATCGACTTGAGCCTTTCCGTGTGGAATACGTCGCTCGCCGTCGGCGCGTTGTCGGCGGCGAGTGGCGATGTTGGCGCGTTGGGGTCTTCCGACTGGTTGTTGGCGTGCCAACGGAACGACCACAAATCGTTCAGCGATGCGCAGCCGGGCGGCTGGGCATGTAGCGATGCTGCGGGATCGTTGCCCGACACGGACGCCACTTCGACCGCGTTGCAAGCCCTCGCGGTACTGCTAAAATCGGGAACTCAATCGCAGCGGGAACGGATCGAGACCGCTGCTGCCGCTGGAATCGACTGGCTCCTGGCGATGCAAAACGAAGATGGCGGTTGGCCCACTTTCTGTCGCGGCCTCAATCGAGAACCGTTCGACGGCAGCGGCACCGATCTAACGGCCCATGCCCTGCGAGCATTGCAAACTTGGAAGGACCGTTTCGCCGATCGAGCCATCGCTGCGGCGATCCAACGGGGGCTCGAGTATCTCGCTCGGCAGCAGCGACCCGAGGGGAGTTGGTGCCCGATTTGGTTCGGCAATCCGAATTTTGCTCTGGACGAGAATCTTGTCTATGGGACATCGCAAGTGGTACTCGCATATCGCGACCTCGATCAAATCGACGCCCGCCCGGCCCAGCGCGGCCTAGAATGGCTGGCTGCCAATGCCGATACCAGCGGCGGCTGGGGTGGCGGACGCGGCGATCCGCCCGGCGAGTCGAGCAGCGAGGAAACGGCGATGGCGGTCGAGGCCCTGCTTTCCGATCGACACGACGCGAAACGCTTGGCCGTATTGAAACGCGGGCTTAACTGGCTCGTTGAAGCCGTCGAGCAATCGCGTCACCGGCAGCCGGCCCCGATTGGCTTGCATCTGGCGCGGCTATGGTATTCCGAGAAGGTCTTTCCGCTGGCGTATACGGTTTCCGCGCTGGGACGGGCGGTGAAGTTGCTTTCAAGATCGCGGTAGGTTGAACGTCGGCTGCGTTTGATTGTTTTCAGTTCGACGCGCTCATGCGTGAGGCGGTGCGGCCTGCGAAACCAGCCCCTACTTAGTACTTGGTACTCATTGCTCAGTACTGTATTTCAACACAGCTCCCGTATCCGCACTCGTGGCCATCGCCGCATAACGGGCCAGCCAGCCGGTCGTGTAGCGCGGCGGCAGCGGCTTCATCTCGGTAGCTCGCGCGGCCAATTCTTCATCGCTCAGTCGCACGGTGAGCGAATGCGCCGGGATATCGATATCGACAATATCGCCGTTCCGCACGCGACCGATTGGCCCGCCGGAGGCCGCTTCGGGGCTGACGTGGCCGATGCACGCTCCAGCCGTGCCGCCAGAGAAACGGCCGTCGGTGATGAGGGCCACCGTGTCGCCCAGTCCAACGCCCTTGAGAGCGGTCGTCGGGGCGAGCATTTCCTGCATTCCGGGGCCGCCACGAGGGCCTTCGTAGCGAATCACCACGACGTCGCCCGCCTTGACTTTGCCGTTGACGATGCCTTCATAAGCCGAGGTTTCCGACTCAAAGACGACGGCCGGGCCGCTGTGGCGCAGCATGTTTGCCTTCACGCCGGCCGACTTCACCACGGCACCGCGCGGTGCCAAGTTGCCAAAGAGAATCGCCAGGCCGCCTTCGTCGCTGTAGGCGGTCTCGACCTCGCGGACGCAGTCGTACGGATCGAATCCGAGTTGCTCGTTCGACAAGTCGCGGACCGAGGCCGCCTTGCGGTCGTTCCCCATGCCGACGTTCGTGCGCTCGCGGCTAGCGGTGACGCCTGCTAGCTCCAGGGCGTCGAAAGTGACGCCGTCGCCACGGATGTCAAATTCATCAATGTTCTCGCCAAGCGTCTTGCCGGTGACCGTGGGGCAATCGACATTCAAAAGACCCGGTCGACCGCGCAGCACGGCACCGAGGATCGTATGGACGCCGCCAGCGTTATGCACTTCTTCAACGTGGTAGTTGCTGCTGGGGGCCACCTTGCAAACGTTGGGCGTGCGGCGGCTTAAGGTGTTGATGCGCTCGATGTCGTAGGGCACGCCCGCCTCGTGGGCGACGGCTAGGATATGCAGCACGGTATTCGTGCTGCCGCCCATTGCCATATCGAGGATCATCGAATTGTCGATCGATTCGGCAGTAACGATCTCGCGCGGCAGTAAGCCGTGGCCGGGGCCTTTTTTATCGAATTCCAGCACCATCGCCACGACCCGCTCTGCCGCCCGGCGGAAGAGACGCTTGCGATCGTTGCTCGTGGCCAGAAGCGTGCCGTTGGTCGGCAACGCGAGGCCCAACGCTTCGCAAAGGCAGTTCATGCTATTGGCCGTGAACATCCCGGAGCAGGAACCACAGGTGGGGCAGCCGGCTTTTTCCAGAGCAAGCAATTCTTCCGCCGAGAGCTTACCGCTCTGCTTGGCTGCGGCACCGATGAACACATCGACCAGATCGACCGACTTGCCATCGGCCGTTTTGCCCGCTTCCATCGGCCCACCGCTGACGAAGACCGTCGGGATATTGCAGCGCATGGCTCCCATCATCATGCCGGGCACGATCTTATCGCAATTCGGGATGCAGACCATGCCGTCAAAGCAATGTGCCTGAACGACCGTCTCGACGGAGTCGGCGATGATTTCGCGGCTGGGTAGAGAATACTTCATGCCGGCATGTCCCATCGCGATACCGTCATCGACGCCAATCGTGTTAAAAACGAACGGCACGCCGCCTGCCGCGCGGATGCACTCCTTGACCAAAACGCCGACCTTGTCGAGATGGACGTGGCCGGGGATAATGTCGGTATAGCTATTGCAAACGGCGATAAACGGTTTGCGAAAATCGTCGTCGGTCACGCCGGTGGCACGGAGCAGACTGCGGTGCGGTGCGCGGGAGTCGCCTAGCTTGATTATGTCGGAACGCATGGAAATATCCCCGAAAAAGTGTGCCTAAAATCGCCGCGTGCATTATAATTGCCGCCGTCACCATTGGGTAGGGGAGATCGGGAAGGGGAGATTGTCGCCGACGTGCGGCACGATTATCATATTGCAAACCCATGACCCAAAAATTCATCTACTTCGATCTCGGAAAAGTCCTCATCGATTTTAGCCACGAGCGCATGTACCAGCAGATGGGCCGCGCAGCTGAAATGGATCCGCAAAAGGTCCGCGAGGTACTTAGCAGCGGGCTGCAATTGCAGTACGAAAAGGGCCTTCTCGGCAGCCGCACGGCCTATGAACTGTTTTGCCAATTAACCGGCACGCATCCTGACTATCGAGCTTTTTCAGTAGCTTGCAACGACATCTTCACGCCCATCGACTCCATGCTGCCGATCGTTGCGCAACTCCATCAAGCCGGGTATCGGCTGGGCATCCTTTCAAACACCAGCGAAGGGCATTGGCAGCATTGCTACATGCGCTACGGCATCTTGCGCGAATTCTTTTGCGTTTACGCATTGAGCTTTGAAATTGGCGAAGTGAAGCCCGACGCAGGCATCTTCCGCAAGGCGGCCGAGCTCGCCCAATGCGAACCCCACGAGATATTTTTCACCGACGATATTCCCGGACACGTTGCCGGGGCAAAGGGCGTGGGGTTCGATGCGGTGGTGTATGAATCGACGGCACAGATTGTGCGGGAGTTTCAAAATCGCGGCGTGGCATTTAATTATTGACAGGAACTCCGCGCACGCGCCATTGCCGGACGCATCCAGCGTTCAAGTCGCAAATCATAGCCTATTGCCGGTGGTTTTCTCTCGCCGGAAGCAATCGGCCATTTCGTCTCGGGACTTTTGGGATCCTTCAAAACGAGCGCCGGACTGAGAGGTCGTCCCCAAGCACAAATTCAACCGTTTTTCGCCGTACGCTTGAATTCACGTCGCATTATAAAAAACGGGTAGCCAGCAACCGACAACGTCCCCTCACGTCTTCCTCAACACAATCCAATCCCCCAACTGCGGCCAAAGTTGCGATATCGCGAACAACAGCCGGGCCTTGCCGGGCACCACGAGCTCCGGCACGCGACGCTCGCAGCCACGAAGGATTTGTGCGGCCAGCCACTGCGGATCAATGGCCTTCGTCTTCACGCCCGCCCCAGGACGCCGGGCACTTTCCGGCACGGCATCCATTCCTTCCATTGGCTCGAAGCGGGCATCGGTGCGTTCGATCGGACCCGGACAGACCAGCAGTACGTGCAGACCCTGCGGCCCTAGCTCCATGCGAAGTTGCTGCGAGTAAGCACGCTGTCGCGGCTTACTCG
>JANXOJ010000540.1 GCA_025353625.1 Planctomycetota bacterium
GCAGCGAGATTCCGCGACCGCGAATGCTCGACTGCATGGAGTTGGAAGACCGCATCCTATTCAGTGCCGCACCGATGGCGATGGTCGTCGCGCCGCAAGGCGGCACGTCCGGTTCTGCCCATCCGCTCGGCCCACAGGCGGCGAATGTGGCGCAACTTTCGGGGGTAGCTGCTGGTGCCGCCGTGCAAACGGTCCGTCACGAATTGGTGATTGTCGATGCGACCGTGCCGGACGCCGCACAGTTGGTGAAGAGTGCCAAGGAACTAGGCGACGCATCGCGCAAGATCGATGTGGCGATCGTATCGGACAATGGCGATGGGATCGGCCAGATATCGAGGATACTGGCACAATACAAAGACTTGAGTGCCGTCCATTTTATTTCGCACGGCACCGATCGTTCGGTCGATTTGGGCGGAACCTGGCTTCAGGCAAGCAATTTAGCTGCGAATTCCAATACCATCGCGCTGTGGAAAGGCGCACTCGCTCCCAATGCCGACTTGCTCTTTTACGGCTGCGACCTCGGTTCGAGCAGTTCCGGCAAGCAGGTGCTGGCATCGATTCAAGGACTGACGGGCGCGAACGTGGCTGCCAGCACCGATACAACCGGCAATCCGGTTTCCGGCGGTAATTGGACGCTCGAATATCAACTTGGCAAGGTGCATACGGCTTTGCCTTTCAACGCGGCCTTACTGGGCGCATGGGATGGCTCGCTCAGTACGTATGCCGTCACCAATACGAACGATGCCGGTGGCGGCTCGTTTCGCAACGCCATCCAGAAGGCAAACGCACATCCCGGGATCGACACCATCACTTTTGCAATTGGCGGCGGCGGTGCCCAAACAATCAATCTGCTTTCGGCACTGCCGTCGATTACCGACTCGATTATTATCGATGCCACGAGCCAAACCGGCTTTGCGGGCACGCCGCTGATCGTACTCAACGGCGCTTCCGCAGGCGGGGGTACAAACGCTCTGACGATTTCCGCCGGATCGAGTACCGTCAAGGGCTTGGTCATCGAGAATTTCGGCGGTTACGGGATTCAACTTGCCAACGGCGGAAATAATACGATCGTTGGAAACTATATCGGGACGGACATTTCGGGCAATGTCGCGGCTGCGAACGGTTCCAGCGGAATCTACATGAGCAATTCCGGCAACAACACGGTGGGTGGCACCACGGCGTTGCTGCGGAACATCATCTCCGACAACGCTGCCGACGGCATCGACATTTTTGGGCCATCGTCGATATCCAACACAATTGTCGGCAACTTCATCGGCACGAATGTTGCAGGCACGGCCGCCTTGGCCAATAACGGGTTTGGCATTTTTGTGTTCTCGGGAGCAAGCTCGACCGTCATCGGCGGCACGACGGCCGGCGAACGGAACGTCATCTCCGGCAACATCCAGTACGGCATTTATATTAGCGATAACACGACGACGGGAACGACAATCCAAGGCAACTATATCGGCACCGACGTCAGCGGATCGACGGCGATTTCCAACGGCGGCTGGGGCGTGGACGTCGATTTCGGCGCGATCAACACCACCGTCGGCGGAACGACGGCCGGGGCGGGGAACGTCATTTCAGGGAACGTCAACTCGTCGCCCACCCTGGGCCGCGGCGGCATCTTCGTTTATGGCGCAGGGACGACGATCCAAGGCAATACGATTGGTCTCGATGCCTCCAAAACGATCGCATTAGGCAACGGCTCGGTTGCCGCTTCCTTTCGCGCCGGGATCTATGTGGCCGATGGTGCCACCAACACAACCATCGGCGGCACCAGCGCGGCTGCCGCGAACACCATCGCCTACAACGTCGGCCCCGGCGTGGCTGTCGTTGGCCCCACGAATCAAGCCGCCATCGAGTACAACGCCATTTACGGCAATACCGGTTTGGGGATCGATCTGGGCAACGATGGCGTCACTGCCAACCATGCAGGCGGCCCGATAACCGGCCCCAACGGTCTGATCAACTACCCCGTCCTATCGACCGTCTTGACGAATGGGACGGGACAAGTCGTCCTTGCCGGAAAGCTCGACTCGGCGGCCAACACCACCTATCGCGTTGAACTCTACGCCAGTGCGGCGGCCGATCCTAGCGGGTACGGTCAAGGCCAACGCTACTTGGGCACCTTCAACGTGACGACCGACGGCTCCGGCCACGTCTCATTTGGGAATTCCCAGTCGTACGCGGTTGCGGTCGGAGAGTACGTAACGGCAACCGTTACCGACCCCAGCGGCAACACGTCGGAATTCAGCGGCGCGGTCGTCGCCGGCAATGGACTCGTCGTAACGACGTTGAGCGACGTTTCCGACGGCGACACGACGGCGATCGGCAACTTAATTGCCAATCCGGGCGCCGACGGCCTGATTTCGCTCCGCGAGGCAATTCTCGCGGCCAACAATACGGCAAACGCCGGCTCGCCCGACAGAATCGGCTTCGCCATTCCCGACGCGGCCATCGGAGGCGCGTACACGATCCAGCCAACGAGCGCATTGCCTGGGATCACCGACCCGGTGGTCATCGACGGCACGACGCAGGCCGGCTTTTCCGGTACGCCGATCGTCGTGCTGGACGGCAGTCTGGCCGGCGCCAACGTCGATGGACTCGACATTACAGCCGGCGGCAGCACGATTCGCGGACTCGTCGTCGATCGATTCAGCCGATACGGAATCTCGATCGGCACGAATGGCGGCAACACACTCGTCGGCAACTACATCGGCACCGACGTTACGGGGACTGCCAGCGCGGGGAACGGCGCCGCGGGAATAGAAATTATCGGCGGCACGGGGAACACGATCGGCGGCACCACGGCCGCCGCGAGGAACGTCGTTTCCGGAAACTCCCAATACGGCGTGCAGATTTACGGTTCTTCCAACAATCTGATCGAAGGAAACTATATCGGCCTTACTGCCTCGGGCAACGCGGCACTCGGCAATACGCTCGATGGTCTCGTGCTGGATATCGGTTCCACGAATAACGTCGTCGGCGGAACTGCGGCAGGTGCCGGAAATGTGATCTCCGGCAATAGCATCGGGGTTTCGATTACGGGCACCGGCACCTCCAACAACCTCGTTGCCGGCAACTTGATCGGCACCAATGCCGCCGGAACCGCGACGGTCGGCAGCCAGAACGATGGCATGCTAATCAATTCCGCCGCGACAAATAACACCGTCGGCGGAACCACTGCCGCCGCTCGCAACGTGATCGCCGGCGCGTCGTATGCGGGCGTGTCGATCGTGGGCGGTTCAACCATGGGAAACGCAATCGAGGGGAATTTCATCGGGACCGACATCAACGGCACGGCGGCTCTTAGCAACTCGATCGGCGTCGTGCTCAACGGCGCACCCAGCAATACGATCGGCGGCGCGTCGAGCGGCATGGGGAACGTGATCTCCGGCAACGCACAATACGGCGTCTACGCGACCGGCAACAGTGCGACCGGCAATCTAATCGAACGAAATATCATCGGTGCCACCGCTTCAGGCACGGTCGCTCTAGGCAATGGCTATCAGGGCGTGGCTTTCGATAACGGTGCTGCCAACAACGCGGTCGGCGGAACGGCAGCCGGCGTTGGCAACATTATTGCCTTCAACAGCTTCGACGGCATCGCGGCCACAACGACTGCCGGAGTCGGTAACTCATTTTTAGGTAACTCGCTCTTTAGCAACGGCAACCTGGGGATCGACTTGTCCGACAATGGCGTCACGACCAACGACGCGGGCGACGGCGACACGGGGCCAAACAATTTGCAGAACTATCCCCTTTTGGGAGCCGTCACTACCAAAGGCGCGACGCTCGAAGTCGAGGGATCGTTCAACGGTGCCGCAAACGCCTCGTTCCGCGTGGAGGTCTTTGCCACAGCGACGCCCGACCCGAGCGGTTTCGGTGAAGGGCAGGTTTACCTCGGCTTCATCACGATTACCACCAATGCCTCGGGCAACGCCGTCGTCAGTGCAAACCTGTCAGCATCCGTTGCAGCCGGTCAATTTGTAACCCTGACGGCCACCGATGCCGCCGGCAACACTTCGGAATTCAGCCGGGCCGTGGTCGTTGGCACGCAATTGCCGAATACCTCGGAAACGCTCGTCAACGCGACAACCGCCAACACACAAGTTACCGCCGACAAGTATGGAGGCAGCGATCGCTCGGTCGCCATTGCCGCCGACGGAACGTACATGGTCGTCTGGTCGAGTCAGGGACAAGACGGAAACGGCTGGGGCGTTTTCGGCCAGCTTTTCGACAAGACCGGTGCGAAGCGCGGCTCGGAATTCCAAATTAACCAGACAACGAACAAGGATCAACAATTTGCTCGCGTGGCCGTCGATTCCAGCGGCCGGTTTATCGTCGCATGGGCAAGCGTCTTTAGCGGCGACTCGCAAACCACGGCGATCATGGCCCGTCGTTATGCGAGCGACGGCACGGCGTTCTCGGGTGAAGTGACGGTAACGCACATTACCAACGGCAAGACGGCCAACAATCCGGCCGTCGCCGCCGATTCGGCAGGCAACTATGTTATTGCGTGGGAGTCGGACGTCACCGGCGTATCTAGCATATATGCGCAGCGTTACGACGCGTCCGGCAGTGCGGTGGGTTCGAGCTTCCAAGTGAATACCATCGGCGGCAGCAACATGCGCAACCCGTCGCTGGCCATGAACGACGCGGGGAACTTCGTCGTGGCGTGGGACGCCTCTGGCAACGAGCGTTTCCGGCTTTTTGACTCTACCGGCACCGCACTGACGAGCGACGTCACCTTCGTCAATAGTTCGAA
>JANXOJ010000551.1 GCA_025353625.1 Planctomycetota bacterium
TTATCGCCGATCATGATGCTTTCATCACGCTGCCTCGATAAGACGAGCATCACTGGCTCCTTTTTCCTAAAGCTCGATCGCGTGGTTTGTCCACGGATCCGTGGTTTACTCCGTTCGGACATTCGCGTTGCCAACGACAGCAACCCGTTATGCACCGAATAACTTCCGACCGCCGTTGCACGAATTTCCTACTTGGATTCTGCTGCGGATGTTCCGCTACCCATACGCAGAATGTATCGTCGCGCCGTTTCATAATAGGATAGCAAAAATAAAAAGAATGGTGAATATAGGCAAGCACGGATAAGTGCGTTGCCGGATATAACGAAATAGACTGTGCCGGCTGCGTGTCATGGAACTTCCTTCGTGGCGTTCCGACTATTCCCGCCGAATTCGGGAACGGCACAGAGGCTCGTTCCCTATTCAGACCGTAGGACCGACTCGGAGGTCCGTCCTACAAATCATTTCTGCCGAATCGGCCATTTCTGCGCGTGCAAGCGGCAACTGTTGCGGACGTACCCTCCTTCCTAACGCGTTCGGCCAACGATCAAAACCAATCAAATCAATCGGTGTAAGTCATTGTGCTTCAACGAGTCGCGTAAAAAGCGGCGTTAGAGTCACCGATTGTTATGATGTTCGGCACGCTTGTTGCTAACCACGTTCAACCGCGATCTCATTCATTCTCATCACTTATTTCGACCGAACTCGTCATGCCCTACGGACTTTATATATCCGCCGAAGGTGCCCAGGCCCAAAGCAAGCGGCTTGAGGTCATCGCCAACAACATCGCCAACGTCGATACGGTTGGATTCAAGCGCGACTTGGCGATCATGCAGTCGCGCTATGCCGAGGCGGTCGAACGCGGATCGGTTTCTGCCGGCTCGGGAACGGTCAACGATATGGGCGGCGGGGTGCAGTTTCGAGAAACAACCACCGACTTTGCTCCAGGCCCGCTGCGTAAAACAGGCAACCCCACGGACGTGGCGTTGCCGAACGAAGGGTTCTTCGTGGTGCAAAAAGGCCAGGAGCGGATGCTCACGCGGGCGGGAAATTTCCGTCTGACCTCGGCTGGCCAGCTCGTAACGCAGCAAGGATACCCGGTCCTCGGCGAAGGCAATACTCCGATTCAATTGAGCCCGACGGCCGGACCCTGGACCATCGATTCCACCGGCGCCATCCATCAAGCGGGCACGCGGCAAGATTTATCGATTGCCCAGCCGGCATCGCTAGGCGACTTATCCAAGGCGGGCGAAAACCTCTTTCGGCCCCTATCCGACGTCCGAGCGGTCCCCGCGCCCCAACGCTCGGTTGAATCGGGCTATTTGGAAATGTCGGCAGTGCAGCCGACGACCGAAATGACCTCCATGATCGAAACCTCGCGCTTAATTGAAGCCAACATCAATGTGATGAAAGCCCACAACCAAATGCTTGAGGGCCTGATTGGGCGAATCCTCAAGGCATAAAACAATAACGTCCACCCATTTCTCTTTAATCGAGTTTTACGATGAGCATTCAAGCACTATATACTGCCGCGACCGGCATGAATTCGATGCAGACGAAGCTCGACGTGATCGCCAACAATCTGGCGAATACGGAAACGACCGGCTTCAAGGCCGATCGCGCGAACTTTGAAGACCTCTTCTATCGACACGAAAAATACCCCGGTGCCGTGGACACCTCTGGAAACTTCACTCCCACGGGCGTTTCTTACGGCACTGGCAGCCGAGTGCAATCCACGCAAAGCAACTTCGTCCAAGGCTCGTTGCAGCAGACCAGCAACGAGCTCGATGTGGCCGTTCAGGGCCAGGGGTTCTTTCAGGTTCGAGATCCGTCAACGGGAACCGTCCTGTATAGCCGCGCCGGCAATTTTTCGCGAAATGCCAACGGACAACTTGTCGTCGGCTCGGCCAATATCGGCCGCCTTCTGGAGCCTCCAATCCAGATACCCAACGATGCGACCAACGTTTCCATCAGTGCCGAGGGGACCGTTTCCTTTCGCCAGCCGACTAGCCAGCAGTTGCAACAAGCCGGCACGATTCAGTTGGCCAACTTCATCAATCCACAAGGTCTGCTGAAGATGGGCGAGAACCTCTACCAAGAAACCGATGCCTCCGGCACTGCCCAAACCGGCGCACCCGGTACGAACGGCCTAGGCACAACGCAGCAAGGTTCGCTCGAACACTCCAACGTCGACCCAGTCAGCGCGTTGGTCGATCTGATCACCACGCAACGGGCATTCGAGATGAACTCGCAAACGATCCGCGCCGGCGATCAGGCGATGCAAACCATAACGGGTCTATTCCGATAGCGGAAGGTGCGGTGAGTAGGGTGGCGACGTCCCACCAAATCGTCTGTTCCTAATTCCAAAGCGGTCGGTGCCACCCTCCGGCAACGAAAACAAAGTACGATCCATGAACAACGACACGAAAGCAACTCGGACTGGAACGATTCCTGCCGGATTCATGGCAATGGTCGTGGCGTTCGCGGCAACACATACCTTATCCGCCGCCGAAATTCGACTTCGCGCTCGTTGTCTAGCCGGCGGGACCGTCGTTAAGCTTAGCGACGTTGCCGATATCATCTCGACCGATTCGCGACAATCGACCGCTCTATCGGCCATCGAATTGTTTTCGGCCCCCACCGCGACCGAGCAGCGATTCGTGCGGGTCCGCGAAATACAAGACTTGCTCTTACTTCACGGCATCAACTTGGCCGAGCACCAATTCTCCGGGGCGAGTGAAGTTACCGTACAAAACGCCGCGATGGAAAAGCGGATCGCACCCAGCAAGCCGGCTTTCGTTCCTGTTCAGCACATCAAGCCACCGGTCGTTCGTAGCGTCGCGCCCATCGTCGTTGCCCTACGATCGCTTTCTCGTGGCGGCGTGATCCGCGAGGGCGACGTTGAATTGCAGCATCCGGCCGTAATCGACAACGCAACCTACGTACACACCATCGAAGAAGCCATCGGGCACGAACTGGTCCGCGCGATTCCCGCCGGCAAGCCGGTTGTGACCGACAGCCTCCGCTCGCCCTTGGCCGTGCATCGCGGCGAAGTAGTCACGGTTTACTCGAACAGTGCGGGAATTCGCATCCGTACGATCGGCCGCAGCCGCGAAGAAGGCAGCATCGGCGAATTGGTATCCGTTGAATCGACGCTGAATCGTAGCACCTATTACGCTCGCGTGAGCGGTATCCGTGAGGTCGAAGTGTTTGCGAGGCCAACGCACGTTGAGAACTAAACCGAAAGTAGGAAGTGCCATGACTCGTCCAATGCCGATCGCTTGTATTCTCACTCTCGCTGCGGCGATGGCTGCCCATTCCGCCAACGCCCAAAACAACAGCCTTTACGGCCCGGTGCCGCAGCGGGCGCCCATGACGCTTGCCGATACTTCTTGGACCTATCAGGCTTCCGAAGAGCCTAAGACTGCAAAACTCCACGATCTCGTGAAAGTCACGGTATCGGTCGGGTCGGAAATGTCTAGCAACGGAAAGATCGACCGCAAGAAGCAAGGCTACGGCGACCTAAAACTCAGCAAGTGGATCAAGTTCTACGGCTGGAATTTGGGCGAGGACAAACAAAACTACGGCACGCCCGAGGTTCGCGGCGAGGTCGATAATAAGATTCAAGCCCAGGCCGATCTGCAAACCAAAGACAAGCTCAAATTCACCATTGCCTGCCGCATTGTCGACATTCGGCCCAACGGCAACTGTGTGCTTGAAGGTAATTCGACCGTCAAGGACAACGAGGAAACGTGGGACTACTCGCTGACCGGCGAGGTGCGGGCCGTGGACATCAAGCCCGACAATACGATCGCCAGCGACGTGATTGCCGATCTCAAGGTCATCAAGCGCGAGGCCGGAAACGTTCGAGACAGCTACCGTCGCGGCTGGGCCCTGGAATGGCTCGACAAGTGGCAGCCGTTCTAGGAATGTTGCAATTCCAATCTTCAATGTGCAAACAACTAGCAGACACCATGAATCCAATAACGCGAATCCGCTGCCGCCTCCCTCATTGTACGTTGTACGTTGTACCTTTGGTCGTTCTCTCAGCCATATTAACTTGTACCACCGCCTCCGCCTCCGGCCGTTTGACGCTCAAGAGCATCTGCCGCATCAAGGGGCAGGAAGAGAATAGCATCCAGGGTCTGGGCGTCATCGTGGGCCTAAAAGGGACCGGCGATTCTTCAACCTATTTGCCGACCATCCGCAGTGTCGCTAAGATCATGACGATCATGGGCAACTCACCTGCCGGCAATGCCTTGCTGGAACTCAAGGATACAAAAAACGTTGCCTTGGTGACGGTGCGAGCCACGATTCCGGCCGCCGGTGCCCGCCAGGGCGAC
>JANXOJ010000295.1 GCA_025353625.1 Planctomycetota bacterium
CCTTTTGCGAAGCCGCGACCGCCATCGAGGCCTACTGGCTAGTCTTTGGCACGATCGTTGTCCGCCGACCACGTTCGCCCACGCGGGGCGATATGTTTTTGATTCGATATGGTTTCCTGCTCATGTTCTGTATTGCCGTGGCGACACTGCCGTTTGTCGGAAGAGAACTCGGTCGATGGTAATCCTTCCCTGTAGACCTTCGACGAACTTCTCATTCTGCCAGAGCCGGGATGGGCCGTAGTGCAGGGCTGGCTAGGCGAGGCGACCAAGCCCATCGAGCGTCGAACCGGGGGGCGACAACGGGACGCAGCTAGTTATCTCCACGCGGACTCCGCAGAATCGTTTTGGGTCGTCCTTCGCTACGAAGTATGTGCATCAAACCGAGATGTTTCGCTTGGACTTCCTGCCAACGCTCGTCTCCGTCGGGCCGGTTCCTTGCCACGCATGTTAGCAGTCGCTCCGCCTCCCAATCGCCCAAGCCTCACTTGCTTCACTAGGTTTGCAGGATTACACTCAAAGCTGAGACGAATCAAAATTCCTATCCGTTTCGGCACTAAGGGGACAGGCACATTTTCGGCCCATGCGCTTGAATGCGAAGCACAGCAAGATCGGCCGAAAATGAGCCGGTCCCTCGACGCCCGGAATTAGAATACAAGTACCCTCGCCCAGGACCATCGCGGCATGTTGTTTCCCTACAGCACCGACGCCCCGATCTATTACTGGCCCTATACGACCGTGGCCATGATCTGCGTCAACGTGTTGCTCTTCGGGCTGGAGCTTACCCATCCCGATGTGGCCGAGGCCCTGTCGCTCGCGACCGGCAAGGGCCTGCATCCCATCCAATGGCTGACCTGCAACTTCATGCACGCCGGCCCGATGCACCTCATCGGCAACATGATCTTCCTCTGGTCGTTCGGCCTGATCGTGGAGGGCAAGCTGGGGTGGCGGAGGACGCTGGCCGTCTACCTCGGCATCGGCGTGATCCACGGGGCCACCATCCAGGTTCTGATGCTCGGCGGCCACGAGGGCCACGTGCTGGGGGCATCGGCCATCGTCTACGGCTTCATGGCGATAAGCCTCCTCTGGGCCCCAGAGAACTCGCTGCAATGCGTCCTCGTCTTCGGCTGGTACATTCTCCGCCGCGAATTCGCGGTCAAGTCGGTCGTACTCTTCTTCTTGATCCTGCAGGTCGTGGTGGTGGTCTTCACCCGCGCCGAACTATCGAGCGAATTGCTTCACACTGTGGGTGCCGCAATGGGGTTCGCCATCGGGACCTGGCTCCTGAAAAAAAAGCTCGTCGACTGCGAGAGCTGGGACCTCTTTTCGATCCTGGCCGGGCGGAACACCATGAGCGGCAAAGAGCGCGACGAGGAGGTGCTCCGCTCGCCGGAATACGTCCGGCGTCAAGAGGAAAAGGCCGCCGAGCGATCGGCCGAGGCCCTGGAGTGGATTCGCGTCCAGACGCGGCAGGGCAACTTCATGGCCGCAGCCACGATCTATGGACGCCTCGTCGAGGAGCTGCCGCAATTGGCGCTGCCGGAAGAGGAGCAGCGGCACCTGATCGCCGCGTTGACGAAGGAGCGTCTCTTCGCCGAGGCGATCCCGATCATGGCCGACTACCTGAAGCGGCATACCGAGTGCGCCGAGGTCGTGCGGCTGAAGCTGGCCCAGGCCCTGCTGGCCGAAAAGAGGCCCGTTCAGGCGACGAAAGTCCTGGCGAAGCTCGACGAAGGCCGCCTAGCACCGCAGCATCGGCAACTCGCGGCCGCCATGCGGGAGAAGGCCCAGGCGCTGCACGAGGAGGACCCCTACGAGGTCGCCGACCAGAATTGGTAGGGGCAGGAGAACTGCAAAGTCCGTTGGAGTCCTGGCTTTAGCCGGCTGGTAGCACAATTTCGCCGCCTAAAGGCCAATACCGTTCGTATTTACATAAGTCACAGCCTCCTGGTAACTTACGTTTGATGAAAAACCAAGCACCAAGGAGGCTGTGACAATGCTAGAGCAAGGACGCTCGACGCTTTTCTGCGATGAGGATGGTCGGATTGTAGAT
>JANXOJ010000603.1 GCA_025353625.1 Planctomycetota bacterium
ATTTTGCACCCTCAATACGTTCTGCTCTCGATTGCCTCCAGCCCCTGGGAACTGCTTTTCCCAAATAGATTGGGAAGTCATAAGCCAGGCGGTTAAGTTCAGCGTATTTGGAATAGGGAGCGGCCTGACCCGTGTAATAGATTGCATAGATGCCGCTGCCGTGAAAAATTTCGGGTTGGGGAAGCGGACGCACCGGCGTTCCATTGAAAAAACGGATTGCATCTTTTACAAGTTCGACAAAAGCTTCGTTCTTGTAAACGTGCTTTGCCCGGTCAAATTGTTCCCATTGCGGTGACGACGCTTTGCTTAGTTTATGCGATTTCTTAACCATGAACAAATACTTTCTTGTCCGAAAGCAAGCAATGCAATTCGGTTGCTACAATTTCGCACATCTGCACCGGAACTGCATTACCAAGTTGTCTCATCGATTCGGTCCACGACCCTTGAAAGGTCCAATTGTCGGGGAACGTTTGGATGCGGGCGCATTCGCGAACACTAAAATAGCGAACCGTGCCATCATCGAGTCTCAAAGTATTTTCACCGCCAGGAACACCATGGTCGCCAGCTTTCAGTGCTTTAGCAGGTTCGTCGCACGGGCTACCCGTGTGCCCTGCGTACGATCGTGCTCCAGCATTGCAAAAATGATTCGCAAACTTTGAACATGATTCACCAGGTGCAATTTCAGGCAAATCTGCAATAGCGTCTCGAACCGTACGCCATGCAGGCAATAACATACCAGAAAAAAGCGATCTCAGTTTTTCAATTGAAGACGTGAGTTGAACAGGAAATGAAGGGCGTTTCTTCGCAGGGATTTTATGTCTGTCCCAATACTCACCGCTTACCCACTTATCGTAAAGCAATGCTTCATACGCATGAGTTTTTTGCGGAAAAGAATACTGAAGCTTCAAATCGGATCGAATTCCGACAATAAGTACTCGGTGTCGATGTTGCGGAACACCAAAATCCGCAGCGTTGAACAATTGAAAGATGACATTGTACTTTAGGCAATTCTTGTTGCCCTTCGTCACAGCCTTTTCCAGTCTTGCAAAGTGGTCGGTCCACTCCTCGTCCCCTTTGCGTGTCACTTCGGGATAGGTCAATTGATGTACGATGTATTGGTAGTAGTTTGAAAATGAGTCTCTAAGCAGCCCTTTAACGTTTTCAAAGATGAAAGCCTTAGGTGCAATTTCTCGAACGGCACGAATTGCATGAGGAAACATATTTCGGCTATCGTCCATCCCCACATGTTTGCCGCCGATTGAAAAGGGCTGGCAAGGTGGCCCGCCAGAAACGAGGTCGATGTTACCTTTGTATTCTGTGAAATCAACTTCGCTAATGTCACATTCAAGTATGCTGGCTCCCCGCAATTGTGGAAGTCCATTCGACTGATTGTAGCGCAGGGTGGCACATGCATTGGGGTTCCACTCCAATACTGCTTTGTGGTGAAAACCGGCATTAGCAGTTGCTAAAGCCAAGCCACCTGCTCCGGCAAACAACTCAATTGATTTCATGGTCTCGATTATAGCTGTTGCGTTTTCTTGCGCGAATGTCCATTTGCTTCACATGATCGTGTCGAGCCAGTCAATGTGCCAGGAAAAGTAATTCCTAAGACGAACTCTCAACTCATTTTCTGGCATACAATCTGTCGCGTCAAGTTACTGAAAGACCGGCCCCGTATAGCTTTTTGTGTCGGGCCTTTCCTGGTGGGTTAGGGAAGTTGCATTGGCAACCGACTTCCAAAGAGGATGGCGAAGTGATTGAACGCTTCCTTCCAATTGCGAATTGGCATGGTCCACTTCTTCGATGCCTCGCGGATCGCCGCCTGGCTGTCTGCCGCGACGTCATTGTCCACCGCCTCCGTGACGCTGGAGATCAAGGTCGGCGAACAACTCCAATGGACTCCGGACGCATGTCTCAAACAATCCTGCGGCGCAGCCGTTTATGGTGCAACGGTTTGCCGCTGCGCGCGCTTCAGACGGATGAACCACACGTAACAACAAAGTCGTTGCCAGATGTTTGAATCGGCGACGGGTGCAATCGGTCTGAATATGCAATGCCGATCGCTACTGGCTTTAGTTCGCTTTGGCGGAGAGCGCGGCACTGGCCGCAATTAACGGCATCAGTCGCTCGACGACGACCGTTTCCAGCTCAGGGTCGTTCTCCAACGTCGCCAACATCTCGATTTGAACGTTCGGATGTCGTTCTCGGCACTCGTGTAAAATGTTGGGGATATCGACCGACACATGTTGCCCGGCGAAGAGGAAATAGGGCATCAAGACGATTCGCCGCACGCCGCGCGAGTCCAATTCGGCGACCTGGTCTGGAATATCGGGCCGTACGAGCGAAAAAAACGCCGGCAGGACGTTCGGCACGCCGAGCCGGTCGGCAATGCGGCCAACCAGGGCGACGAAGCCATCGTTGGCCGCGAGGCGCGGACTGCCATGACAAACGATTAAAAGACCGGCGCTATTTTCGGGATCACTCATCGGGTTCTCGATCAATTCGGTTTCAGTGGCGGGACTTTGCGACGGACGATCGACACCACACTACATATTTCCAACGCCGGCGACCTCGCCGACGATAATCACGGCGGGAGGACGCAGCCGCTTCCGTTCGATCGCATCGGCCACGGTTTCAAGCGTGCATCGATAAACCTGCTGGTCCGGCCAGGTCGCACGGCGGACGATCGTTACCGGGGTGCTGCCCGGGCGTCCGCCGCCCAATAGTGCTTTGCTCCAATGTCGAGCGGTCGTCATGCCCATGTAGAAAACGAGCGTGCCGGGAAAAATGGCCAAGCCGTTGTAGTCGAGCTCGTGCGGGGCTTTGTCGTCGCGTTGATGACCGGTCACAAAAGCGACGGCCGAAGCATACTCGCGGTGCGTAAGCGAGATGCCCGCATGGCTCGCAGCGGCCAACGCGGCCGTGATGCCCGGCACGACCTCGTAGGGGATGCCGGCCGCCGAAAGCTCGTGCAGTTCCTCGGCTCCGCGACCGAACAGATTTGGATCGCCGCTCTTCAGTCGCACCACGGTTTTCCCTTCGTGCGCGGCGGCAATCATACGTGCGTTGACCTCCTCTTGAGTCATGCCGCGTCCGCCGTGGGAATGTCCCAGGCTAACGAGTTCCGCCTTGGCTGTGGCATGTTCCAACAGTTGTGGATTGACCAAGTAATCGTAGAGAACCAAATCCGCCAACGCCAAACATTGTACGCCGCGCAGCGTAATCAAATTGGGATCGCCGGGCCCCGCTCCCACGAGGAAAACCATGCCACGTTTGCCGGCCATCGCACTCATTTCGCTGCCACGGGCGAAGGCGGCACCCGCGTATGCTCCTTCTTAAATCGCTCGTATTCCGTCTTAACTTCGCGAAGTTGGGCCTTGAATTCGCTGTTGGTCAAGAGGGCGTGGGCGACGGCTAGGCCCAGCTCGCGGCCCGCCGCCACATCGCTAGGATAGTGAACGCCGCCGATTGCGCGGTCCCAACCGATCTCGCGGCCGCGTTCCAACAATCGGTCTTTCTTCTTAGGTTCAAGCTTCAGCAGAATGCGAGCGAAGAGAATGCCGCGCGTAGCATGCCCACTTGGATACCCGCATTCCGTTTCGCGCTCGCCCAGCGGTTTGAGACGGTCGTCGTCCCAATAGGGTCGCTTGCGCTGAAACAAATCCTTTGCGGCAGTGCTAAAGACCTTAGATTCGGCTGCTGCATCCTTCAAGAGTTTGTTGGTCTTGGGTAGGTTCTCCGGCGTGAACCACGAGCCCATAATGCCATCGAAGGCCGTCATATCGAACTTCATTTCCGCCTCGACGCGCTTAACCTGCTCGCTGGTCCGGGTAGCCTGGATCGCCAAGAGGGCTTCGATCTCGGCCTTCTGCTCTTCCGAGCCAAGCGAGGGCGGTGCCGGAAGCAGATAATCAACGCGGATCGAATCCGGCTTCAGAAAGTGCAATTCCTTCTCTTTGGCCTGTACTGTCGCGGCATGTACGGTTGCGGCATGTACGGTTGCGGCCAAACAGAGCAAAATGGCGACGGTCAAAAATCGGGTGTGAATCATTTGGGCTACCTTGTGCATCGATTGGAGTTTATACGAGTATAACTACACCCATCCGCTCTTAAAACCGCACTCACCGAACCAATACACAATTCTAACAATCCGTCGGGTCGAATACATCACTTGCTTGAAAATAGCATGTTTGGCTGGTCGACTCGTTTAACGCCTATGTTGGGTGCCTGAAGCAAACCTTCCGCCGAAGGGTGGGTAGTGTAAAAATCGATCCCCGAAAACGCTTGCTGCCGTTCTCAATCTGTTCGCGTACCGCACCGTTATCTGCTCCACCGACCCCACCGCCGTGAATATTAGCAATCGAATGCCCGCTCAGGAAATCCGCACCACGAGGTCCGTCCCGCCGACGGTGAGCCGGTCGCCGTCAATCAGCATGGCCAACGCCCGACGGACGCCATTGACGAACGTACCGGAGACGCTGCCCAGGTCCATAACCATCAACTCGCCATCTTGTGCATCGATGAGGCACTGAAATTGGCTCACCCGCCGATCCTCCAGCCGCACCGCCGCCCTCGGTTGCCGCCCCACACTTGCGGGGAGTTTGTTAATCACGAATTTTTGATCCGGGCAAGCGGAATTGACCAAAGCGATTCCCATGATATTTCTCCAGCAAAGCGCGGCCAAGGGGTTGCCGAGCGATGCCCCACTCCCGTCGGAGGAGAGGGGCAGGGTGAGGGTAGTAGGTGTTCGCCCGAATTGCATCGGGCGTATACTTCTACTACAGGCCGGAGAGGGAAGTGTGACAGGGGAAGAGGGCGATTTTCCACAGCGGGGCCGCCAAACGACAGTTGGCCGCTTATTTGCCGCCCTTATTCTTCCTTTTGGGGCTGGCATGGCCGACACCGCTAAGCTTGTGTTCGTTCCTATTTAATACGAAGGTATCGACCGGTTTCTCGTGAACTGAACCGTCGAACGGAACGATGAAGTACTCGCCGGTCAGTGTGGTCTTGTCGATTGTGATTCGTAGGAACCCCGGGTTGGTTTGGTCGTAAAAGTCAAGAGAGACGCCGGCACGCGTGGTTTCGTAGCCGTGGTTTGGCGGCGGATTGTCGTCCTGGTCGTGCTGAAGCTGGTGAACGGCTTTCGGGCTGTCGGCATATCCGCCGTTGCCGGCGACAACGAAGGGAACGTCACGACCGTCCCACTTTCGTGTAAACCGCTGATAGTTGTGGACGTGCCCAGAGAAAACGGCATCCGGATATCGCCCCGTCACTTTGACAGCGCGCTCAATGGCAGCAAGAATTTCGGGCGATCCGCCGTGAGGGGCATCGAGCGAATAGGGCGGATGATGCACGGCAAGCAGAAGAAACTTGTCTTTGGGCGCCGACTTAAGTTGATTCTCGAACCATCGCTGCTGCTCGTTCGAGCCGCGACCGTCGAGGCTACCATCGACGTTGGAATAGAGGCCGATCACCTGCACGAACGGTGCTTCCAGCGTCCAAAACACGTACGGCTGCGTCATGGCTTCCCGATAGGCATCGATATGCACCGCCTGCGAGGCGCAGAAATTCTCGATAAAGCCTGCCAGCGTCGGCTCTGTGTCCGGTTCGTCACCTTGGCGCGT
>JANXOJ010000633.1 GCA_025353625.1 Planctomycetota bacterium
CTGGCGTGGACGAACTCGTGCGGCGCGTGGGCGAGCGGTTGCCGCACGTTGAACTGGCCCTTTCGACGAACGCGGTCTTGCTCGACCGCTATGCGGCTCCGCTGCGAGCCGCCGGCATCAAGTCGCTCAATCTCAGCCTCGATACGCTCGACCCAGATACCTGTCGTCGATTGACGCGCGGCGGTGAATTGGCACCAATCTTGCGCGGTATTGAAGCGGCCTGTGCGGTCGGCTTTCCGTCGATCAAGATCAACACGGTTCTCATGCGGACGGTGAATTCGCACGAAGTTTGCAACCTGGTCCGCTATGCCTCGCGGCTGAATTGCGAGCTGCGATTTATCGAGCTGATGCCGCTGGGCGAAGGAGCAAAGATTTTTGAGGCGGAATACTTTACCGCCGCCGAGGCTCTCGACCTTTTGCGCCAACGGTTCGAGTATCTGACGGTCGAACCGCCCAGCGTCACGGCACAGCGGCATCGCTTCCTGGTTGACGGCCGTGAGACCGTTGTCGGCACGATCACCACCGTGTCGGAACCTTTTTGCGATCGTTGCGATCGACTTCGCCTCGATAGCCACGGACGGCTCTATCCCTGTTTGCGGGGCGATCATAGCTTCGATCTGCTCACCCCCTGGCGTGCTGGCGAGGTTGGCAAAATCAGGCACATCATCCGATCGACCATCGGCGGAAAGCATACACCCGACGGCTACTGGCCGGGACGCGACATGGTGCTGATCGGCGGTTAGCAGTTTCTGGTGATTCGTCGCGGATTGTGCGTACATGGTGCGTTCGACACCGCTCTCAATTGACCTCTCGACGGAGAGGACGTTCACCCTACGTTTCTCGTCCTATTTTGGTTCGATCCGAATCTGCCGAGATTGCCAACTACACCTGCTTTTCGCTATGCGCCGCCAAGATAATTGTAGCAAAGCGTTATGCAGGCACGATCTGCGCATCGCGGTTTTCCGTTCTACTAGGCGCGTTCGTTGTCTCGCGCGCGGCAAGGTGGGCGCGTATCGGTTCTTACGGCTCTAGGGCAAAATAATCGCAAGCATTTTTTTGACGAACGCCGAATTGCGCACTATACTCAAATGTAGCGCGGCGGAATGTTGCCTTTGCGCTACGGACGACTGAAAGGATCAGTTTCGGAACGCTCGCGCGGTGCAATCCGCATAATCGGCGTTTCCCAATCCCACGGACGACACCATGCAACGAAGGCTCCTAGCGGCCGCCGTTTTCTGCATTACGATATTCGGACTACTGGCCGTTCCCTCCACGGCCCAGCAGACGAGTTCCATCGCTTTCACCCAGCGTTCGCTGCAAATCGACGGCGTCTTGCAGCATGGCAACGAGTTGGAAGCCCAGCGGCGTTGGGGCGAGGCCCTGGCCCACTACGAAGAGGCCCTCCGCCAATACCCCGAAGACAGTTCGCTGGAAAAGCATTTCGAGCTGGCCCGCGTCCATTACGACCTGGGCCGCCGCTATGCGGATCGCAGTTTCTGCAATTCGGTCTCGCTCTTGCCCACCGAACGGGCACTAGAACTTTACGATCAGGTTCTCACCAAGGTCCAGACGCACTACGTCGAGCAGCCGGCCTGGAAAGACTTGCTGGATCGCGGCACGACCGACTTGGAAACCGCGCTGGGGGAAGCTGCGTTTCTCGATCGCAATATGCCCCAGCGCAATCCGACCGCCGTCGAAGCCTTTCGCCGCGAGTTGCGCGAAACGCTCGCACCGCACAGCGTCGCTAACCGAACCGACGCTCGCGACTGTGTGGTCGTCGCCGCCAACTTGGCCAAAAACCGCCTGGGGATTGCACCAACCGTCGTGGTTCTGGAATACCTCTGCGGAGCGACAAATTCGCTCGACCCCTATTCCACCTTCCTGACTCCCGACCAACTTGCCGAGGTCTATTCACAAATCGACGGCAGCTTCGTTGGCCTAGGCGTGGAGTTGAAAGCTCAAAATGGCGCGTTGGTGATCGTGCGGGTCATCGCCGGCAGCCCTGCCGAACGGTCGGGCATCCACCCAGGCGACCGCATCATCGCCGTCGATGGCCAAGAGGCCAGTGCGGCAACCACAGATCGAACCGCGAATATGCTGCAAGGTCCGGACGGCAGCGTGGTCTCGCTCGTTCTCGGTGCGCCGGGCGAGGCCCAGCGGACTCTGACCGTTCGCCGCCAGCGGATTGAAGTGCCCAGCGTCGATCAAGTTCGCATCATGGATACCGATAAGGGCGTCGGCTACTTCCGCTTGACCTGCTTCCAAAAAACGACCCGCCGCGACGTGGAAGCCGCACGTTGGAAGCTGCACCGCGAAGGCATGAGAAGCCTGATTATGGACCTCCGCGGCAATCCGGGCGGGCTGCTGGTCTCGTCGGTGGACGTATCCGATTTGTTCCTCGATAGCGGAGTGATCGTTTCCACACATGGCCGCAGTGCCCAGGAAGACAGCAGCTATTCGGCCCACGAAGAGGGGACGTGGCACGTGCCGCTGACGGTTCTCATCGATCAGGAAAGCGCAAGTGCGGCGGAGATTTTTTCCGGCGCGATGCGCGACCACCATCGGGCAACCATCGTTGGCGTGCGAAGCTTC
>JANXOJ010000661.1 GCA_025353625.1 Planctomycetota bacterium
GTCAACTTTGGTGCCTGTCACCTTTGCGTCCCCCGTTGCAAAGTCCGAATGCCGGAACTGTGCCCGCTTGTTCCGGCCTATGAGGCTGCAACGCTGGATGCTCGATCCTACATGGTCACACCAAATTGTTTGAGCACGATACTAAAAATATCCGTGTCCGAGACGGTCCCACTTTTCGGCAAGATCGGCTGCGAGGCGAGCAGGATCGTTTGCTGCGAAGGGTCGTCGGCGGGGGCACCGTGGGAGCCGCGGATGAGCGTGGCGTCGAGTGGGATGCTTTGCGTGGCCGCGTCGAAGTGCAGTTCAACCGGATCGTAGCCCGGCTTGCGGTGGATATCGACCGTGCGGGCGAAATGGGGTGCCTTGTCGTCGGCCAGCCAATAGTAATATGCCTGCCAACTATTCGGCTCGGAGATGAGGATCACGTCGCCGCTGCGAACGTGGTCGAGCGCGTAGCGGCCGCGCTGGTCGCCGACGAGGACTTCGGCAATGCCCGGCTGTTTGCGGAAAAGTTCCGCCGTGCGGCGTGCGGTTTGCAGATCGCCGTCGGCTACGAAGACGTGCGAGAACTGATGATCGACCATCGCAAATGCCTTGCTGGCGGTGTAATCGAGCCATTCGCCGTCTTCCCGTTGGCGAACTTCCAGCAAGCCGGCCTCGCGAAGTATGCGGTTGGGATAGGTGACGCGATCGACCGCCGTGATGGCATACTCGCCGGCCACGAGCCAAAGCACGTCGCCGTGGATTTCGTGCATCTCCGCATGCAGCCGCCCGATGACGGCATCGAGCTCGCCGACTGCCGCCTGAGCCTCGGGGCTATCGGGGCCGGTCTTTTGCGCGGCGTAGTCGAGATGCGGCAGATAGATCCAGAAGAAATCGGGATGCCACTGCCGCGCGGCCGTCACCGCCGACCGGGCGATCCACGCGCTCGATTTTATATTGGCAATCGGTCCCCAAAAATGTTGTAACGGGAAGTGCCCCAATGCGTCGCGCAACTCGCCGTACAGTTCCGTGGGCCGCGTGTAGCACCAGAGCGACTCGCTGCCGTCGGGGTTGTGGATCGGCTTGGGCGTGCAGATGAAATCGGCCTCGCAGCCGACGCTGTGCATGGCAAACCAAACGGCCGAGGTCAACGCCCCTTCGACGTGCGAGAGCACATCCCAAATCTGCGGCCGCTCGATGCAATCGTTGGGCGACGTCCACATCTCGACCTGCTGCTTCTCGCGCCAATAAAAACCGTTGGCTACGACGCCGTGCGCATCCGGCAGCTTGCCGGTTGTCATGTTGGCTTGCACGGGGCAGGTGACGCAGGGAAAGCTCGGCACGAGGCGGACGCTCTGCCCGCCGGCGGTCATTGCCCGCAGGTTCGGCATGGCGGCGAGGTCTTTTTCACGCAGGCCGGGGAGCGTTAAGAGGATCAGTGGCATGGTCGGTAAGATATAAATCCGAAGGTCGAAAGTCAAACGGCGAAGAGGGTTGAATAGCTTGCAACAGCAGGCAGCCGCTTTTGGTCGTTCGAGCTTCCCGTTAAAGTTGTTTCATGGTGTTTTGTAGGAACTCGTACGATTTTCTTGCGGTTTCCGGCGCATCGTGGCTATGCCGGCTGAGTTCGACGTGTACGCCGCCGGCGTAACCAACTTCACTAAGGGCGCGAAAGACGGCGGGGAAGTCGATCTGGCCTTCGCCGAACATCAGATGCTCGTGGTCGCCGGCACGCATGTCTTCAATGTGCATGTTCGCCGCCCGCGTGGCCCAACGGCAAATCACGTCGCCGATCGGCCCTTCGCCTTGACAGTGCAAATGGCCAATGTCGAGCGTTAGGCAGAGGTCTTCCATGCCGGGCAACGCAAGTAGCTCTTCCCAAGCCGACATGGTATCGATGAGCATGTCCGGCTCCGGCTCGAAACCGATCGACATATTCCGCTGCGTCGCATACTCGAGAATCTGATGCAGCCCTTCCACCAGCCAAGTCATGGCCTCGGCACGCTCGATGCCGGGTGCCAATCGGCCCGACCAGATGGAAATGCAATCGCTGCCCAAGGCGGCGGCCGTATCGATGCAGTATTTATAGAAATCGACCCGTCGCCGGCGGCCTCCCGCATCACCGCTAATCAACGTCGGCTCGTGTTTTTGGCGCGGATTGAGCAAGAACCGAGCTCCCGTCTCGACGACCGACCGCATCGCGCGCTTTTCCAGCAATCGCCCCAACCGCTCGATGCGTTGACGGTTGTATCGGGCGAACGGCGAGAGGGCATTGTGGTCGATGGTGATGGCCACGCTACCATAGCCCAGGTCGGCCAAAAGCTCGACCGCATCGAACAAGTCGTGGTGGGCCATGCCGTTGGTGTTGTAGCCGAGGAGCATTTGGAGGTGATGCGTGTTGGGTGGTTGAGATGGGTGGTTCGTGTTGGCCGCTTCAATTTGCTGTTTGCATTTCCCCTCCCCTTAGCCTCCATCAATCCACCTTCGCATCAGCGTCGTGGGAATGACCAGCAGCGCAATCGGGAGGGCGAAGTACGGGCCTCCACTAGCATAGCAGGCCGCTGCGTCGAGGAAAACTAGCGCGGTAATCGAACGGCGAACCGCTTCCCGCACCGGCCCCGGCGAGGGCTGCAAGATCGCGGGGGCCGTCCGAATTATCACAAAACCGCCCAGCAGGCCGACGATTAGATACCAACGCCCCAATTCTTGATGGGCCAAGAGCCACAAATCGCTCGAAAGCCAGGGCAGCCCGCCGACCATCGCGACACCGACGAGCACGACCGCAGCGGCGGCAACCAACTGACGCCGATCGCTTCGACCGGCGTCGCTGCGAGCGAACCAAGTCACGCCGGCGATATAGACGCCGATGCCTCCGGCGACGACGTAGTGTTGCACGCCAACCGCTTCACGAAGCGCGCTCATCCCCAGCAGAACATTGAGCGTCCGGCAGCCGCCCATCGCTAGCGGCCCGAGCGGCGTCCGTTTCAAACCGGCGTTATAGGCAACGATGAGAGCAGCCAGACCCACGCCGACGATCGCGGGCAACCAATCGATCGCTGGGCTTGGCGTTCGTGCCGCAAGGCCGCAATGCAACACGGACGCGACGCCCACGGAAAGGATTGCACCGAGCAGAAGCATCGTCCATCCAAGCGTGCGAGCTGCGGCAAGCGAAATCCGCCCCGCGGGGATGGGCCGATAGGGTTGCTCGTCGCGGTCGAGTTCCGCATCGAAGAGGTCGTTGAGGACCATTCCGGCGGAGTAAAGCAAACAGGAGGCCGCAATCAGCAAGCCGAGCACCCACGCACCCATCGGCAGAATCGAGAGTGGCGACGCATCGTCTCCGAAGGCCCAGGCTGGCTTAACGAAAAAGAAACCCATCGCCACATCCGCCACGGCGGTGAAGATATTCGGCAGCCGAAGAAGCTCTAGGTAGCTTTGCAGTCGAGTGCGAGTTTCAGAGTCGTCCGCAGAGGCCATTTTTGTGTTCTATCCAGTCGCATGCGCTCGAATTAAACGGAACCGTACTCTCGTCCATCGTTGTCTCGCAGGATCGAGGGAACGAGCGGGCCTCGATTTGCGACAACCGTTCCCAAAGTCACCTCGGAAGGACGGCTATGTAGCCAATCCGATTTTCTCAATGTACTGCTTTGCCTCCCGACCCGCCTCATCCGGATTCTCGATATACGGGTATAGCTCCACGGTGACCCAGCCCCGGTAGCCGGTGAGGGCGATTTCCCGTAAAACGGCGGCGAAGTCGATCGCACCCGTACCGGGAATCATGTGGCGATGTTCCCGCGACGGAGGGATGTCTTCTAGGTGGTAATGCTTCGTGTGCGGGGCCATTTGGGCGATCCAGTGTTGCGGGTCTTCGCCGACGCAGTAGGCATGGCCCACGTCAAAGTTCAGCCCCAGCCAGGGAGAGTTGATGCGGTCGGCGAATTCGAGGTAGTGCTCAAAACGCTCGATCAAAAGGCCCGGCTCCGGCTCGATGAGCAAGAACACTTCGAGCTTTTCGGCCACTTCCACACAGGGCATGATCTCGTCGTAGAAAATCTGCGCGGCGGCCTGCCGCGATTGGCCCTCCTCCAGCGGCCCGCCCGGCTCGGTCTGGATCGAAGGGCTGCCGAGGTCTTTGGCCAACTGCAACGCCCGCTTGGTATGTTCGCGACGGATGGCCCGATAGTGCCGGTCGGGCTCGATCCACGAGGGGTGCCAATAGGGCTGTCGCGGATCGGCGACGGCGTTCATCATGAAGCCGTTGATGTTCGAGATGGTCATGCCGTGCTGGTCGAGGCAAGCGCGAATCTCGCGCCGCCTCTGGGGCAGCAGCCCGGCCGGCCACGCATGAGGCACATCGGCCAACAACTCCATGCCGCAATAGCCGAGCGCGGCAATTCGAGCGATCGTCTCTTCGATCGAGTAGTTCAGGTACGCGTTGGAACTGAAGGCAAGTTTCATGGGTACTTGGCATCGGATCGAACGGAAGCAAGGAGAAGGGTTCTAAATTCTTCCCCTTATTGTGTTACTTGCTTGGCAACAAGGTTGCCTTCAAGGTAATCGGAGTGGCCGACAGGGCTTTGGAGATGGGGCAGCCTTGCTTCGTATCCTCGGCAAATTTCTGGAATGCCGCGTCGTCGAGGCCGGGCACTTCGGCTTCGGTCTCCAACTCAATGAGCGTGATCGTGAACGATGCACCGGTCTGCTCCAGCCGTACCTTGGCCGTGGTGTTGACCTGCTTCACCGTATGTCCGGCACCGGAGAGTCCGGCAGACAAGGCCATCGAGTAGCAGCCGGCGTGCGCGGCGGCGATCAGTTCCTCGGGGTTGGTTTCCTTACCGTCGGCAAACCGCGAATTGAAGGAGTAATCCCCCTTGTAGGCCCCGCTGCCAAGTTGCAAGTGGCCGCAGCCCTCCTTGAGATTTCCGTGCCATTGCGCCGCTGCGTTTCGTACGATCATGAGTGTTTCCTTTGCTTTGTTGAAAAAATCGTATCTTTTTAGCGGAGTGGAAATGTGTATTCGTGGGGCAGGTTTTCAACCTGCCCAGAATTCAGGCAGGTTAAAAACCTACCCCACGAAGTAATCTGCCTCGAATTTACTTCACTCCGGTAAAGTGTTACAAAAAATCGGTTTCCCGCGCTCTGCACGGGAACGAGTTTACCTTCGACCTACTCAATCTATACTAAAACCGCGCGGAAGGAAATTGGTGGGTCTGCGCGTCGGCTGCTCGGGGATCCGAACGCTCGACGCCACACTACGTTACCGCGCACGAAACCGCGCATTATCCTTCCGCTCGTCGACAACATTTATTGCGATTGAAGCACTCGCCCCGGCCAAGTCGATCAACTCGGCTTCCTTGCCCCAGCGCCACTTCATTTCCAGCTTGCCATCCTTCAGCCCTCGCTCGCTGATGACGATCCGCAGTGGGATGCCTATCAAGTCCGCATCCTTGAACTTTACGCCGGCTCGCACGTCGCGATCGTCCAATAGAACCTCGATGCCCGCCGCCGTCAGTTCGCCGTAGAGCCGGTCGGTCGCTTCCTTTGTTGCCGGGTCGGTCACTTTGACCGGCGAGAGGACGACTTCGTAGGGTGCCAGGCTCATGGGCCAGATAATACCGTTCGCATCGTGGCACGTTTCGATCAATGCGGCAATAATGCGGTTGATGCCGATGCCGTAGCAGCCCATGATAATCGAATTCAGATGCTCCGTCTGGTCGAGAAATCGAGCGTTCAATGAATCGGAATACTTCGTCCCCAGCTTGAAGACGTGGCCGATCTCAATCGCATGGCGCATCGCCAGCTTGCTGCTACAACGCGGGCAGGGATCGCCATCGACCGCGTTCCGCAAATCGGCAAAGGCGGTGACTTGGAAATCGCGGCCAGGATTGACTCCCTTAAGGTGCGTTTCCGCCTCGTTTGCCCCAGTGATACCGTTGACGATCTTCTCAATCTCGCGGTCGGCGAAGATTGGAATCGTCTGCTTCAGGCCGACCGGCCCGGCAAACCCAACCGGAGCGCCCGTCACTTCTTCAATCACTTTGGGATCGGCGAGTTCAATCCTTGCCGCACCGGTCAAGCGGCGGACCTTGCCTTCGTTGGCCTCATGATCGCCGCGCAGCAGCACGGCCAACGGCTTGCCATCGGCCACATAGATCAACGTCTTAATCATCCGCTGGGCAGAGACTTTCAAAAACTTCGTTACCTGCTCGATGGTCGTCGCCCCCGGCGTCGGCACCTTGGTGATCGGCTCTTTGGCGAAGTCGGGCGGGACCAGATCGCGGCAGCCGATTTCGGCCTTCTCCTGATTCGCCGCATAGCCGCAGTCGGCGCAGTGTAGCACGGTATCTTCGCCGTTGTCGGCCAGGACCATGAACTCGTGGCTGGCATCGCCGCCGATCGGCCCGCTCTCGGCCTCGACCGCCAGGTAGTCCAGCCCGCACCGCTCGAAGATGCCGCAATAGGCATGGTACATGGCCTTGTAGCTCTCGTTCAAGCCTTCGACCGTGGCGTCGAAGCTGTAGGCATCCTTCATGATGAATTCGCTGGTGCGCAGGACGCCGAAGCGAGGCCGCTCTTCGTTGCGGAACTTGGTCTGAATTTGGTACATCGTGATGGGCATCTGCCGATAGCTGCTGATCTGACGCGCCACGAGGTCGGTGATCGTCTCCTCATGCGTCGGCCCCAGTGCCATCTGTACCTTGCGGTTCTGCCGCTTGACCTCGAATTTAATCAATACATCGCCGAACGAATGGATCCGCCCGGTTTGCTCGAACAGCCCAATCGGCGTCAAGGCCGGCATCAACAGCTCGACGGCCGCCGCCGCATCCATCCCCCGGCGGACAATCTGCTCGGCCTTTCTCAACGCGCGCAGCCCCAGCGGCAAATACGTATAGGCCCCGGCCATCACTTGGTTGATCAGCCCCGCGCGAAGCATGAGGACGTGGCTAGGGATTTCCGCCCCTTCGGGCGTTTCTTTCATCGTTGGAATGAGCGAGCGGGACCAGAGCATGGGAAGCGGTTTGGGGGTTCGGGTTCAAAATGGAGAAACACGCATTGTAGGGGAGCAGTGCCGCTCGTGACAAGTGCCACGGGGTAGATTCAGGAGAATGGCAAAGTCCGGGGACTGGTCCTTTTTTCGGCTAACCGATGCCGAATTGCGGGAAATCGTCGGCCGAAAACATCGACCCGTCCCCTTCGCGTTGGACCATCAAGAATCGGGTCGAGAGTGCGCGGCACGGTCGAACGGCCTAACGACCCCAAGCTCAGCGACGGCGGAGCGTGGCGCGGTAGCTGCGAAGGTGGAGCGCAGATGACGGCTGCGGACGTAGGACAAAGGTGGCTCGGAGTGAAGACGCCCAAACCAGAAATAGCAGCTACCGTGACACGCGGAGCCGTTCGCTGCAGCGCATGGTTAGGCGTTGCGGTCATTGGTAGTTGTCTCCTGCATAAGTGTGCTTCTCGTCGAGATAGGCCGAAATGCCCGTGCTCGCAGAATCCAAGAGTGACGCGATACGCCCCATGACTTCGGCAAGATGGCGGAGATTGATGTGCTTCACGTCTGGGAGCGTCGGGCTGCCGTCCTTTGTAACGGGATAGCGGAAGCTCATGGATTGCTGGTCGAACTG
>JANXOJ010000302.1 GCA_025353625.1 Planctomycetota bacterium
GCTCGCGCTCGTCGTCGACCGCGTGAACCTCGTGCAGGACGCCCTCGGCCAGCTTCGCCTCGACATGAAGTACCTAACCTTCGACCTGGAAGCAACCCGCCGCGAGCGCGACGAATTCCGCCACCGGCTCGACGGTTCGTCGGAATAGTTTCCTAACTTATCGATCTCGCTGGGCGAGACGGTTTTGTTCCCACCGCAATTTTCATCCAGCCCTCCCTCACCGTTCGAGTACCGAATGTCCCAACCCACTGCCGAGCAATTTCTGCAAAGGGCGTTCGATCTTGAATTGCTGTCGGATCGGCAATTGCAAGAAGTTTGGGGTTCCGTCGGCTCGCGCACGGCACCGCTTCATGAAGTTACACAGTTCGTCATCGGCCGCGAATACTTGACGAACTATCAAGTCGAAAAGGTAAGCAAGGGCGAGCGGTCGGGCTACTTCTTCGGCCCTTACAAAGTCCTCTATGCAGTCGGTGCCGGCACGTTTGCTCGCGTGTATCGCGCCGTTCATCGCGAGAAGGGCAATGTCGTCGCCATCAAGGCACTGCGAAAGCGCTACTGCGACAAGCCGGAGCAAGCCAATCAGTTCATGCGCGAAGGCAAGTTGGGACTCACGCTCCGGCACCCCAACATCGTGCCCATCCACGAAGTCATTTACGACGGCAAATCGTACTTTCTCGTGATGGAGTTTGTCGAAGGCTGGAACCTCCGCGACCTGGTCAAGATTCGCAGGAAGATCGATCCGCTTCAGGCAATCCAGTTGATGATCGGCATGACCGACGGGCTTCGCTATGCCTTCGAGCACGGCCTAACGCACCGCGATTTGAAGCTCAACAACGCCTTGGTCACCAGTTCCATGCAGGCAAAACTCGTCGACTTTGGCCTCGCCTCTCTCGACGAAAACTTCGAGGACGACACCGACGGCGAACTTCCCAACGCCCGCACGATCGACTACGCCGCGTTGGAAAAAGCCAGCGGCCTGCGAAAAGAGGACACCCGCAGCGATATCTATTTCCTGGGCTGCATCTTCTACCACATGCTTACCGGGCAGGCGGCATTGACCGAAACCCGCGACCGTTCGCAGCGGCTGAGCAAGCAGCGGTTTCTGGATGTCGTTCCGGTCCAACAGGTTGATCCGGAGTTGTCGCACTGGGTCTTCGCGGTGGTCAATAAGGCGATGAAGCTCGATCCGGCGCACCGCTATCAGACGCCGGCCGCCATGCTGGCCGACCTAAAACTTGCCGAAAATCAACTCGCCGGCGGCAACAAAGCGTCCACCGCCGAAGAGGCGGCTGCCGCGCTGGGCAACTATGTCGAGCCCAAACAACACACCGTCCTGGTCGTCGAATCGAACCCCGTGCTGCAAAACATCTTTCGCGAGGGCCTCAAAAAAGTCAACTATCGCGTGCTGGTCATCGCCGATCCCGAGCGGGCCGTCGCGCGCTTGCACCAAGATACGGCTTCCGCCGATTGCGTCGTCTTTTGCGCGCAGGATTTGGGCGAGTCGGCGATCGGCGGCTTCAACGCGCTCGGCAGCAACGAGAAAACGCGCGGCGTCCGCGCGGTGCTGCTCCTGGACGAGCCGCAAATCCAGTGGAAGGATCGCGCTAAAGTCGATGCACATCGCGTCGTGCTGACCATGCCCATCACCATGAAGCTCTTGCGCACGACGCTGGCCACGCTCATGGAGACGCCGGTGGGGGCGTAGTTTCTGGAAGTTGGGCAGGCGCGGATTCAAGGGATTCATCCCGAAGAATGGCACGAACCAAGGCGAATTCCCATTCGTAAACGCTCCGCAATTCAGCGTCGGGCTCGGCGTCGCCGGTCGCGCCCATCTGCTGATCGCAGAAGCGGTCGCCGTAGCCGACCACTACGACGGTCCCTTGACCGAAGCTCCGCGAAGCACCGACGGGGCGGCCGTCGATCCAGGCAAAAGGCTTGCCGCCGCCAACTTGAATCGCGGCGGTCGTAGCCACGCCCTTCAACCCCTGCCCGCACTGAAGCGTGCCCTCCAAGGCGGTCGCACGATCGACCGACATCGCAAACGGTTCGAGCAGATCGTTGGTTGTCGAACGTTCCTGCAATTGACTGGCCGAAGGCTCATCGAGTTGATCGTCGATCGCGGAAAGTTGATTGCCGTCCTCGATGAACGCTTTGTCGTTATTCCGCGAATCGACGACGAGCAGCTTGCCGCCGCGTTGGACGTACTCGGTCAAGTCGTGCAGATATTGCTTGGAGACCGGCTTTCGTGGGTAGGCAACAACCAGTAGGTTGACGTCCTCGTCGAAGCACTTCGGCGACGACCGCCGCGCGGTGAAGTAGCCCAAGCGGAGCATCCACCGTTCAAAGACGCCGAATCCGTGCGCGCGGCCATCCATGAAGCCGTTCACCGGCAGCCTTGCTCCGCTGACGGTGCGATCCATCACGGCTAGGATCGGTTGATGGCGGGGAAGCGGCGAGGGCATCGGCATGGCCGTCCGATGCGAGGCGGCTACGGCCAGCGTGGACGTTGTGTAGCCCAAAAGCAGGGCGACGAACACCACCAGCTTTAACTGGCGGACGCCCCAGGCAGCCCAGCTTGCGACGCAGGCCAAGAGCAGCGAAACGACAACCAGCCACGGCGACGGATCGATGGCGGGGCGGCGGTGGTTGAGCCACTCGACCATCCCCATCATCAGTTCCATTTTGCCGGGATCGAATTCGCAAAAGTTGGAGAAGTCGGTCGAGTCGGTAAATGCCGTAACGCGGCCGCGGCCGTAGTTGGTCGTCCAGAGTTGCACGAACGCCCCGTAACGCATCTTGGCCGTATCGAAGGGTTGCGGATAGTAGTTATCGACGTGGTATTCGGCCGTCTTGTTCTTCAGTCCCGTTGCCAAAATGGCCGCTCGCCCCGGACTAAAGCCGACATCCAGCGAACAGGAGGTGGCGAAATCCATCCGGTCGATATACTGCACGGAAGGATGCGCGGCTCGTGCGGGTTGCAGAACCTCGGTGAATACCGAATCGATGCCGAACAGGCAGTCCGGAACGTACTGGAAGCCGAATTGCCGCGCAACGGGGTTCAAGCGGCTGCTGGTGCCAAACACATTGGTATGCTCGCCGATCAGCAGCAGCCCGCCCCCTCGGTCGACGAAGCGGCGGATGTTCTCGATCTCATGCTCGGAGTACAGGGGGCGCGTCGGCGTCTTGAGCACCAGCACATCGCAGTTCGCCAGGGCCGCGTCCGAGATCGGTTCCGTGAGTCGCGACGCATCGTAAAAATGCCGCAGATAGTCGTAGATGCAGTAATAGGTATAGCCCGAGTTATTGCCGTACCACTCGGTATCGAACGGTTTATCGGTTCTCTCCCAGACCTTTTCCGGATCGGGATTGTACTCTTCGATGACGATGCGGCCGGACTTCCGCGCGCCGACTGGATCCCAGAGCATGGCTGCCGTGATGGCCGCCGAAGCGCAGCAAGACAGAACGACGGCGAGACCTCGACGCCACACCGTGGCGGACGTTGATGGCCGACTGTTTGCGCCATCCGTCGCGGGGGCCGCATTGCATCCCCGCCGACAAAATCGCCACGCCACAAGGACCGGCACGGTCAGCATTGCCAGATGAATCCAACTACTCCAAAGCCAGTGGACCGAATTGAGCGGCTCTTCATATTCGGTTCGCAGCACGCCGTGAAGAAGCAGCGACATCAGCAGTCCCGCGCGGATGGGCAGCCACAGAGCAACGAGGCCCAGCAACTTTAGCAGCGGCATACCCCACCTACCCATCTCGCTCCGGGAGTTGAATGCTCTACTATCCCCGCCGCTTTGCAAAATCCAGGAGACCACCGCACCGATGAGGAACAGGTACGTTGCCGGATCGAGCAGCAGTTCCCAAGTAGCACCCAGCATCTGAATATCGCGCATCGCAAACATTGCCACCGTCGAACCGTGTACGCCCGACTCGATGCCCAAAACGCTTGCCATCCAGCCCAGGATGCCAACGAGCGGAGCGGGTAGTTCATGCGATCGGGCGGTAAACGCCTTGTAGGCCTCTATGCCGAAAAATTGCACCACCAAAATGCAGCCCGCCAATAGCATTCCGCTGGCAAGTCGCCTCAAGATCGTGCCGGGCAATTTTGACGTCGATGGCACTAGGCTCAATGTCAGCCCAAGCAATAGCAGCACGATCGGAACGTGCGGTGCGGCAGGCCAACCAACGGCAACCGGTATCGCCAAGAGAAGGGCGGTTAAAACGTAGCGAAAGGAAAGCACCCGCTCGGGGAGCGTCGCCAATAGAAGCGTGCCTAAGCCGACAAGCAGCATCCAGGTCCGAGGCTCAGGCCGGTGATAGTATTCCAGTCCAAACATCCACGACGCGGAAAGCAGCGCGACGCCAATCCAGCCAAGCATGGGATGATTGCCTCTCATGGGACCAATGAACGCGGCGGGGGCGGCAAGGAAACGGCGAAAAACAACGAAGCAATACGATTGTAACATAGGCGTCTTTTACCACGCAAGGCACCGAATTCGCGCATTGCCGCTGAATCTCAATCGGCCGTGGTAAAAGGGATGGTGGAAAATGGATCCGATGCCTAGCGCTCTTGCAGGGCGATTGGACCTTGCTTGAGGATTTGGCCGCCGAGGAACCACAAACCGTGTTCAAGGTATGGTCAGGTTTATCCGATCTACATGCCGCAGCCCAATTGGCCAAGCCACTCAAGGAGGAGGCGATGTTCCACGACCGAGCCGCCGTATAGAAACTGTACAAAACCCGAGAAAACTTTTCGGATAGCCTCTAACGCCCGGAATCGCATCGTCTGCTGATGATGTTCAATTGCTGCTGCCGCGTTAGCGGCCACACGTGAGGCGCCGTGGTTGGAGCGAAGAGCCGCCAGCGGAATCGTTCCGCGGGGGGAACTTGAATGTCGCGGTAGCGAGGCTAACATTTCTTTGCGCATTAACACCGGGGGTTGCGATTCGCTCCACGGCTTTTCCAAGGTAACCGCTAATGCGGTTGCACTTTATTTGGCCGAAAGAATGCCGCCAACCTCCTCGTTGGAAAAGAACGACCGCTATTTATTCTGCGGTGTTTGTGGCACCGGCTTGTCCGCAGGCAAAGTCGCGGGCAAAGTCGCGGGCGGGGAACTCGGTTGCGGTGTGCCGTCGTCGGGCGGATCGTCCGGGGAGCGCATCGATGGATCGGGAGTAGCACTTGGCGTGGCGGCCGGTTCTGCCGGGGAACAGTCGGCTTCTGCCGGATACCAGGGTTGGCCTTCGCTCATTCCGCTTTGCAAGAGCGCGAGGAGCCAACGCCAAAAGATGGCGTTCTCGTGCAAGCCGTCGATCGGCTCGCCGCCTTCGTTTTCCAGGTTCTTATTCGCGGCAAAGAACGTGTCGCCGACGACCACGATCAGACCCTGGCCTAATCGCCGCATGACGATCAACTCCTCGCCGGACGGATATTGCGAGATGACGAGTCGGCTGGGATCGTCGCAGATCACCCGCCAACCGGCGAAGAAGCGGACGTAGGCCATATACTTGCCGCCGTTGAAGAACGGGGCCTTGAAGAAACTCAGCGGTTGCGGTTCGCGACCGAGTCGTTCATCCTCGGGCCGTTGGCCGATATAAAACCCCAGATTGGCGAGGAGGGCCTTGCTCGGTCCCACGTCTTCATAGCCCACCGTGGAAATGAACACGCCGCCTTTGCGGACGAAGTCCTCGACCGTCTCGATTTCGCGCGGCGTGAACGGCTTGACCGGGGCGACGGAGATCAGCAGCCTTGCCCGCTCCAATCGCTCGGGCGTCATTTCCGGAAGGTGAAGCGTCAGGTAGCCGTTGCGCATGAGGTTCATCGTCAAGCCCATCAGGCCATCCGGACGCCACGACTCGGGGCTGAAGGAACCTAAGTGCGACATGTCGATGTAGGCCAGGTTGTTGGGCACGCGGGGGCTGCCGTCCGGCGCGATTCGGCCCTCGGGCAGCGCGGTCCAAGCACGATTCGTGGCCGACGTACAGGTACAAAGTGAAACGGCCAACCCCAGGGCGGCGGCAGCAAAGGCTGCCGGCTGCGAACCGATCAGCAAGACGAGTGTCAGCACGGCCAATAAGCTGAAGGCTAACCACAGTCGCCACGTAGGCAGAGCGACACCGTGCGAGTCACTCAGATAGGAATACAAGCGGGCCATGTAGTCGTAGCAGCCGGGCGTGATGCCGTTAGTAAAGCCGGAAGGATCGCCGAAGGCCACGATCTTGCCTTTGCCGAGGGACTGCTCGGCGACGAGGATGATATCGCCCAACTTGTCGCCGGGCGTGTAGCTTTCGTTGCCCATCATGGCGCGAGGGCTATCTTGGTCGCCCGGCGAGGCCCAGCCGAAACGCCCGCTGAGAAGAGGTCGGGCGGGGGAACGGACATCGAGGCTGGCCCCAATCACCACGCCGAAATCATTTTTCTCATCGGTGATTCCGGCCGACGTGGGATGGGCCAGGGCTTCGTAGGAGTGCAACCATCCGCCAACGGTAAACATGGCTGAGTCAAAGTTCACGCGGATTGCCGTTGGCTTCAAGACTTCGTTAAATCGATTGCGGTCCTTGCCGGAGGCGATGTCGATGAGACTGCCATCGGCCTCTTTTTCCCAAATGGTGTGTTCCCCGGCGACGAGCAGCGTGCCGCCGTTTTCGACAAACTTCCGCAGCCGCGGAAGCTGGTCGTCGTGCCACGGTTCGTTGGGAAAGAGCAGCACGACGGCGTCGGCCCCTTCGAGGTCCGCTGCCGAGAGGTCGGCGGAGACGAGCGCGTTGGCACCGTAGCTTGCGAGGAACGTGGGCGCCAATCCATACATGCCGACAGTTAAGCGGCCATACTGTCCATGCTCGGCCTTGAGCCAGTTGAGGAAGCCCTTCTCATAGAAGACGATTTTTTTACCGTGCAAGCTGGGAGCGTGCGGGAACCAGGCGATTGAAATTGGCGCAACGACAGCGAGAACCAGTGCCAAGCCCGCGATGGCGAAGCGAAACGCTGCGTGCCGTTTTTTGAGCGACGGCAATGGCGATGCGGAGCGCATCCGCACGAGCAGGGCCGCGACGACGCCCATTTGAAGGAACGCCGCCAGTAGCGGCATGTTCCAGGGGATCATCGTGCGGAGTTGGCTGATCCAGCCGGGCGGTGGCGGAGTTGCTCCGGCAGTCGGCGGTACGGTTGCCGCCAACTGCATGCAATCCGCTTGCAGAATTGCCGGCGCGAAACTGAGGATCGCCAAGTAGAGCAAATGACAAAGCAGCACGGCCGATAGTAAGATCGCAATGCTACGCACACTTTGTCGCGGAACCCGCGGCGGGTAGGGTGCCCGTCGACACCACCCCACGAGGAAGAGCATAACGACGAGAAAATCGAGCCCGCCGAAGGTGGCGCCGATGCGCAGCGGTTGCCGCGTGATTGCAGCGGCAAGGGAGCCGAGCAGGCCGCCCGTTGTATCGGCCAATAGCCACAACCGGGGGATCGACGTAAGCGCAATGCGGTAGATCGCCAGCAGCACGGCGGCTTCCGCGATGCGTTGCAGGGTTAATCGATTAAGCGACTCTTGGCCGCACGAAACGGCCAGCAAGACCACGGCAACGGCTAGGATGTTCAACGGCACAAGGGGCGATGCGAGCAGTGAGAGCGCAATCGCGATGCTTGCGGCAAGCCAGACGAGCGATGCGAACCGTTTGCGCACCGGCCAAGCAAGTAATACAACGCCCACCAGCGCGGCCAGCGTGATCCCGCGCCGAAAGGAATGCGCCAGCACGCCGGTCGATCCGGCTACGATCCATACGCAGAGAAGCCCGAGCAGCGCGGCGACGATCGTGGACGCCGCAGGGTCGTTCGCGCCGGGGTATTCTTTCCCCGGCGCGGTGCCCGAAGTTTCCGGCAAACTACTGCTCAAGTTGTGCCCGCTCCGCAAGGACCATTGGTATCGGCAGTCTGCCGAAACCGTTCCTGGGCACGGCCCTTTGGCCTTGCTTGGAAAATACGTAGAATAGGAACTCCCTGACCGCCGGCGAGTAGGGTAGCGTCGGCGCGTTGATGGCCTTGATCGACAGGATCGTGCCGAGCGGGTACGTGCCGTTGATGACGTTGGAATACGTCGGGCGAATGTGGTTTCCGCTTTCGTCGATCAGGGCCACGGGGCGGATCGTGTGATCGGCAAGGCCCCTGTCGGCATACCACCGCGGGACGAGTTGAATTCCGTTGGAATCCTGCCCTACGGCGACGCCCATCGGCGGACGACCGGCCATTACGGCCGTGCCCACGCCGGGGTCGGTCAGGCCATCCTTGAGAGGTCCGCTTAGGCAGACTCTGTTAAAGTAAGCCGGTAGCGCATCGGGGCGGAAGTAGGGCTTGATCGCTTGCGTTGCCCAATTTGGGTCCGTCACGCCAACATCGCCCCAAGTAACCACCGCCGGACCACCGCGCTTCAGCGTCTTTGAATAGATGCCATCCAATTGCACGAGCGTCAGCCCGGCTGGATCGACGGCGATTGGATTAGCACTCTGCACAACGACCGCCATCGCATCGACTGCCGATGGGAAGTCGATCGGCGGCACCCCGAACGCGGCAACGAACTTATTCGTTTCTTCGTCCATGAGTCCGCGATCCGTCACACCCAAGTCGGCCGATCCGCCGGTCAGTGCTGGAGTCACCTCGCCCGTTCCGCGCAGTGCAATATCAAATTGAACGTTCGGTTGCAGCGCGGTGAACTCTTGGGCCAATTGTTGGATCACCCCATCGATCATCCGCGTTCCACGAATCCTAATAACGCCCGTCACTCCCGGCGTGGGAACAAAATCGGGCACCTCCACCGGCGGGCAGACCGTTGGCACTTGGGGACATTGCGTCTGCGAGGGTGGGCATGCTGTCGGCACCGAAGGCGGACAGGCCGTGTTGACCGGCGGACAGGCCGTGCCGACTGCCGGGCAGATCGTAGGCGTGGCCGGACATTGCGTTTCCACTGCGGGGCACATCGTAGCGCCGCCCACGCAGACCGTGGAAACCGGCGGACATTGCGTTTCCGCCGTCGGGCATTGCGTCGGCACCATCGGACAGTTCGTATTGATCGGCGGGCACTGCGTATCGGTGGCCGGGCAAACCGTGTTCACCGTCGGGCACTGCGTATCAACGGGCGGACAGGCCGTCGGACCAGCCGGGCAGATCGTGTTGATCGGCGGACAGGCCGTGCCGACTGCCGGGCAGAACGTGTTGCCAAGCTGGCATTGTGTCGCAAAGGGCGGACAGGCAGTGTTGACGGCCGGGCATTGCGTGCCGATCGTCGGGCAAACGGTATTCACCGGCGGGCAGAACGTGATTCCGCCTTGACACTGGGTCGGCAGCGGCGGGCAAACCGTTACAACTTGCGGGCAGCTCGTTTGCCCGCCGAAGCAGGCCGTCACCACGCTCGGACAGAGCGTTAGCACCGGCGGACATGCCGTCGGCAAGGCCGGGCAGAACGTCGGCGTTCCGGGGCCGGTCGTCGGGTTCTGTCCGCACATAAAGGCCGGGCATACGGTCGGAGTCGGTGGACATTGGGTCGGTATCGCCGGGCAAAATGTCGGCGAACCAGGGCCAAATGTCGGCTGCATCCCGCAGCCGAATGGCGGGCATATCGTCGGCTGAGGTGGACACTGCGTTGGGACCACCGGGCAAAACGTCGGCGTTCCAGGAGTCAATGTCGGCTTGCCGCAACCGCCAGGCGAACATGCCGTCGGGAATGGCGGACATTGCGTTACCACCGCCGGACAGAATGTCGGCACTCCGGGGCCTTTCGTTGAATTTGGCGGGCAGAGAAGCGGGCACTTCGTCGGTGCCGTTAGGCAGAGCGTCTTTGTGGACGGACAGAAGGTCATTGCCTTGGGGCAAACGGTTGCCGGGCCGGGGCCGATGGTCGCCTTGCAGATCGGATTCGCCGGCGTGCAAGTCGTCGGAGTGGCTGGGCAGGTGGTCAATACAACAGGGCAGACCGTCGCAATACTGGGGCCAATTGTAATCTTGGTCTTACACAGCGGATTCGCCGGGGTGCAAGTAGTTGGCGTGGCCGGGCAAGTGGTCGAAGCCTTGGGGCATACGGTTGCCGGGCCGGGGCCGATGGTCGCCTTGCAGATCGGATTTGCTGGCGTACAAGTCGTCGGCGTGGCTGGGCAGGTGGTCGAAGCTTTGGGACATACGGTTGCTGGGCCGGGGCCGATGGTCGCCTTGCAGATCGGATTTGATGGCGTACAAGTCGTCGGTGTGGCTGGGCAGGTGGTCGAAGCTTTGGGACATACGGTTGCTGGGCCTGGGCCGATGGTCGCCTTTGGTGGAGGCGGACAGACTGGACAGACCGTGGCAACGCCTGGGCCGGTCGTCTTTGGGGGAGCCGGACACATGGGACAGACCGTTGCTGGTCCTGGTCCCGTTGTCGCCTTTGGAGGAACCGGACATTGTGGGCAAATCGTCGCTACCCCTGGACCGGTTGTCTTCGCAATTGGACAGGCTGGGCACTTGGTCTGGCTTTGCGGCAGTACGGTGACCTGGCCCCAGGCGTCTAAAGGGCTTAAAAAGCCCAAGGCGGAAGCAAAAAGAACGCTAAACGCAATTACACGCAAAAAAGATCGACGCATGGTCTTGCCCCCGGACTTTCAGAACAGGCTTTCAGACGTGCCGCCAACTTACTCACCGGCACGGCAACGACCGGCGAGGTAGACGCAATACTAACCTCCCACCAGAAAAAGTCAACAGTCCCAAAAAAGTTCTTGAAAATCCTTGGTCATCGTCTTTTGCCGCTGACGCTCACCCCCGATCGTGATGCGGCACGAAAAAGGCCCCGCAAAACGGCGGCGGCAGGGTGCTTTTCGCCCGACGAGGCCAAGCGGTTCAATGGCGACCACCCCTTGGATATAAGGCCCTGCCCAACTTCCAATCGTGTCCAGAAGGTCAACTACGATGAGGGTCGGCACGAATGGAATCGCACAAACCGTTCATCTCATGCCCGTTCGTTGCCACCATGAGGAACGAAATGAAACGCTGCATTATTTAGGCCC
>JANXOJ010000722.1 GCA_025353625.1 Planctomycetota bacterium
CGATATTCTTTCCATCGCTTCATATACGTGTTGGTCAATTGCTGCATAAGCGCGGCGAGATCGCCATCGCGTTCCGGCCAGACGACAAAAATGCCAATGATTTGGCATCGGCGCGTAGGAACAAATTCTTATATGCCGCAAAGACAAAGTTTCGTCGAGCAGTCGCTCAATAGCTCAAAAAGGGTGCGGCGACCCGCACCACGATTCAAGACGTGGAAAACCGTTCCTCCAGGAGCATGTCGTGCGACGCGGGGCATGCCGCGAATCTACCCAGTCCTCCTGAACCTGTAAAGTTTGGCGCCCGTCACCTTTGTGGACAAGCGGACATTCCTAGCCGCGTGAGGTATAGCTGCGTCACTCGGCACCGTCTGCGGTGTTCACCGCATTTTTAGCAGCCTTTTTTGTCTTCTTGACCGTCTTTTTCGTCTTTTTCGCAGCTGCTGTCTTTTTGACTGCCTTTTTCGGTGCGGCCGCCTTTTTTACGGCCTTTCGTACGGGACGCTTGGACTTCGATGGCCCTGCTTCGGCCCGGACTTTGAGGAGATTCAGGGCATATTCCAGCGTGACTTCCTCCGCCGCCGTGCCCCGGGGAAGCGATGCGTTCGTTACACTGTCGGTCACATAAAGCCCATACCGGCCGGAGAGCAAATTCACCGGCTGGTTGGTCACAGGAGAATTTTCAAAAACCTTAAGCGGAGCTTGCTTCACGCCTCGGCCGCGACCGCCCGTCTTGGGCTGGGCGAGAAGTTCCACGGCTTGTTCCAATGTAACTTCGAGCGGCGAAAGCCCTCCTGGGAGCGAGCGCGTTTCCTCGTCGCACTTTATATAAGGTCCGAAGCGGCCATTGAAGGCGACGATCGGATGACCGTTCGCGTGATTGCCCAGCGTGCGCGGCAGCTCCAGTAGTTTGAGCGCGACCTCAAGCGTCACATCGTCGGGCGTCATGCTTTTTAAGAGCGAGGCATTTTGTGGCTTTTCCTCGTCGTCGGCGTGGCCTCGCTGCACGTAAGGCCCGAAGCGGCCCACCTTCAAGTAGACCGGCTTGCCGCTGGGATCGTGGCCCAGCGGCTCTTCGCTCTGCACGGCCGTATCGAGCATCTTGAGGGCCGTTTCCAACGTGATTTCATCCGGCGGCGTCTGCTCGGGAATGCTCGACCGCCGCTCGCCCTGCTGCAAGAATGGGCCGTACCGACCGACGCGAACGATCACTTCGGGCTGCCCGTCGGGTTGGCCGATGAAAATGCTGCAAATGTCGCGCGCGTCGATTTCGCCCGTCTTGCTCGTTACCAGACCCTTCAAGCCCTGCTGGTCCTTGCCGAAATAAAAATGCCGCAAGTATTCGAGGTGGTTCAGTTCGCCGCGACTGATCGCGTCGAGCTCGTCCTCCATTTCCGCAGTGAACTGATAATTGACTAGGTCCGGCAAATGCACTTCAAGAAGCCGCGACACGGCAAACGCGGTCCAGGTCGGCACGAGGACGTTGCCGCGCTTGGCCTTGAAAACGTAGTCTCGGGCCAGGATCGTATCGATGATGGAGGCATACGTACTGGGGCGGCCGATGCCCATTTCTTCCAACGACCGAGTCAGCGAAGCTTCGCTGAAACGACTCGGCGGTTGCGTGGTGTGGCTCTTGGCTTCGAGCTCGCGACAGGCAAGTGCCTCGCCGACGACAACGGAAGGCAATACCACATCGAGGCCCGCCAGTTCGACTTCGGGATCGTCCGACCCTTCCACATAGGCCCGCAAATAGCCCGGAAAATCGATGATTTTGCCGCTGGCTTCAAAGCGCGCACCGTCGACCACGACGCGGATCGTGATTCGGCGTGCCCGCGCGTCGGTCATCTGGCAGGCAACGGTTCGCTTCCAAATCAGGTCGTAGAGGCGGAACTCGTCGGGACTGAGAACGTTGCGAAGATCGTCGGGCACGGCGAACGGATGGCCCGCCGGGCGAATGGCTTCGTGGGCCTCCTGGGCGTTCTTGACTTTAGTCTGGTAGAAGCGAGGCTTTTCCGGCAGATAGTCGGGGCCGTATTGGTTGGAAATGATCGCGCGCGCCGTCTCGATGGCCACGGCAGCCAAGGTCGTCGAGTCGGTACGCATGTAGGTGATGTGCCCGTTCTCGTAGAGACTTTGGGCCAGACTCATCGTCTGTCGCGCGGTGAAGCCGTGTTTGCGGTTGCCTTCCTGCTGCAACGTACTGGTCGTGAAGGGCGGATAGGGCTTGGTCGTGTAGGGCTTGTCTTCCAACTCGGCGACCTGGGCTGCTTCGCTGCGGAGTTTTTCCGCCAATTCACCGGCCTGCTTCTCATTCAAGAGTAGGAAATTCGGGTCTTTCAAAAGGCCGGTGGCCGAATCGAAATCGCGGCCGGCCGGAATGCGGCGGCTATCGACCGAAATCAGTTGGGCATTGAACGTCTCGCCGCTCGACTTGGCGAACGTGGCGACGAGATCCCAATAGGTGGCCGTTCGGAAGGCCATCCGCGCACGCTCGCGCTCGACGATCAGCCGCACGGCAACGCTTTGCACGCGACCCGCCGAAAGCCGAGGCCGAATTTTCCGCCAGAGCAAGGGCGAAACGTCGTAGCCGTAGAGGCGATCGACGATCCGCCGAACTTCCTGGGCACGCACCATCGCTTGATCGATCTGGCGCGGATTCTTCAAGGCATCGCGAATCGCCTCTTCGGTAATTTCGTGGAAGACGAGACGATGGACCGGCACCTTCGGGTTGAGTACCTCGCAGAGGTGCCAACTGATGGCTTCCCCTTCGCGGTCTTCGTCCGTCGCCAGATAAAGGTCTTTGGCGTCCTTCAACAGGCCCTTCAGCTTGCGGACGTGGGCCGCTTTTTCCTTGGGGATAATGTAGATCGGGTCAAAGTCTTTGGTGACGTTGACGCCTAAATAGGCCCATTCTTCCTTTTTGAACTCCTCGGGCACCTCCTTGGCACCGTGCGGCAGATCGCGAATGTGGCCGATACTGGCCTCAATCGTGTAGCCCTTGCCCAAAAACTTGCCGATCGTGCGAGCCTTAGCGGGCGACTCGACGATCACCAAGGAGTTGGCATTGGGATTGGACGCTTTCTTGGCCATGTTAATGTGGGTAAATTGGGGTGTTTGTTTATGAGCGGCAGTGATTAGGTATCAGCGATCTATCCTACGCTACGTTAGGCGCACCGCTAGTGGCCCTACCTCTAATTCAATTGGACTTACCGGCGGCCAAGTTGGGCCCAACATGGCTGGAAGAATTGAATTCGTCGCGATAAACGGCACAATCGTAGCATAGGCAGGCAAACCACACGATGAGTTTTGCCCCACACTTCTGGGGTTTGCCATTGCAAAAATGTTCGTCGATCTTAAAATGATGGATTCCGGTTATCCCGTCAGCAGGGCCAACACTTCTCGGCTTGGCATCCGTTGGGCACCGCGTCCGCGTTCATAAATCTATAGAGGTATACCAGAGTCATGGCAAGTCCCTTTAGTATTTTTCGCCGCAATCAAAAGGTTGGTATGGCGATCGTTACGCTTATTGCGATCGTCGCTTTCGTCTTTCTGGGCAATCAGGGGATGAGGGGCAGTCGCGATGCGACGACGGGGCCCGCGGTGGTCAGCACGAAATACGGCAACCTTATTCCGGAACAAGTGCGGACCTTGCGCTATCAACGGCGAATTCTGCTGGGATTCCTGGAGAACCTTGCCCGCCAGTTGTCGGCCACTCACGAAAGGGCGGACAACGTCCTCGGAGTGATGCGGAATATTGGGTCGGAAACGGACGAAGCGGTGATTGAAAAGTGGCTTTACGCGCGGCAGGCGGAAAAGATCGGCATTGTCGTTGACGATAAGGCCGTCAACGAATTCATTACTTTGGTAACCAATGGCGGCCGCGTGAATGCGGAAGTGATCCACTCCATCTTGGGGAATTCACGGGAGCCAATGTCGGAGCCGCAATTGTTTGCCATTTTGCGTGAAGAACTGCTCGCTTTGCGGCTGAAGCAGTTGTGCCATCAGCTTGAAATCACCAATATGCCTAACTGGGTCAGCGGGGCGGCGTCGCCCGGTGAGCGTTGGGATTACTTCAAGCGACGGCACGAAGAGGCGACGATTGAAGTGGCGACGATTGCGGTCAAGGATTTTGTCGGCAAGGTGAAAGATCCGAGCGACGATGAGTTGAAGAAATTTTTTGATGAGCATAATAGGCAGTATCCTCGGCCAGACTCGCCGGAGCCGGGCTTTCACATTCCGCGCAAGGTCCGGATGGAGTATCTGAAAGCCAATCAAGAGACTTACGACAAGGCGGTTACGGAAGCGGAGATTACGGCTCGGTATGAGAAGAAGAAGGAACAGTACGGCAAGGATAAAGAACGCTACGAGAAAGAGGTTGCGGACGAGACGAAGGCGGTGATCTCAAAGTCATCCACGGCGGAAAAGGTCGATGTGAAGAAGCCGGAAGAGAAGAAAATAGAGGAAAAGAAGTTAGAAGAGAAGAAGACGGATGTTGAGAAGAAGCCGGAAGAAAAAAAGCCAGAAGAGAAGAAGGTAGAAGTTAAAAAACCGGACGTTGACACGAAGCCGGCAGAGACGAAGCCGGCAGCGGAGCCTAAGAAGGATATTCCGCCCAAGATTAGCGGATCGTCCAACGGTCGTCCGTCGCCGTTTCGCTTTGTCGCTTTTGCGGAAGAAAAGAAGCCGGAAGAAAAGAACGCTGAAGAAAAGAAGATAGCGGAAAAGAAGATCGACGAAAAGAAGCCAGAGGAGAAGAAGCCAGAGGAGAAGAAAGCGGACGATAAAAAGCCCACAGATAAAAAGCCTACGGATGAGAAGCCGGCAACACCGCCAAGCGATGGGACGAAACCCGCAGAAAAGGTTGCCGAAAAGGTCGAGAAGCCTGAAAGCGGCACGAAGGACGTGGACAAGAAAACGGTTGACGCTAAAAAACTAAAGGCGGAGAAGAAAAAGAAGACGGCTGAGGAGCGGCTGCGGGATCAGATTCGCGAAGAACTTGGCCGTGAGCGACTGGAGGCGGATATTGCCGCGATCCGCGAAAGCTTGGCGGCCTACCGAAAAGAATTCAGTAGCTACGATGCCGAACACACAAATAATTCCGGTGCGAAGAAGCCGACGCCGCCCGAGTTTGGTGCCTTGGCCGAAAAGTATCACATGACCGCCGCCAAGACTGGACTGGTCTCATTCCTCGAACTTAGCGAAACCGATATCGGCAAGTCGTATGGCCTGACGCCTCGGCCCGGCCAGTATTTTCCGCCGCAGGCGATGGTCCTAGCCTTTGAATCGCGGACCCTTTATCAACCGCAAGAGTCTCGCGACGGTATCCGTCAAGATCAATACGTGTGGTGGAAGACCAGCGACGAGGCCGATCGCATCCCCAAGTTTGACGACGACGGCATTAAGGCGGAAGTCCTCAAAACTTGGAAAATGATCGAGGCGCGAAAGCTGGCTCGCGAAGCGGCAATACAATGGAAGCAAGTTGCCGACAAAGCCCAGAAGCCGCTCAAGGAAGCGATGGCAGTCCAATCGGGCGTTAAGGTCATCGAGCCGCCGCCGTTTACTTGGCTTACGCTGGGGATTTTGCCCAACGAAATGAACGTTTCTATCCGCATGAGCGACGTCGAGGGCCTGGAGAAAGTAAGCGACGATTTCATGCGGCAGGCGTTCAACCTTTCCAGCGGCAAGACCGAAGTTTCCTCCAACCGGGCACAGACCGATTTCTACGTAATCCGCTTGGTCAAGCTGACGCCGTACGAAGTGCTTTGGTCGATGTTCAAGGAAAACGAAGCCTCGGATCGTTACGCGACCGTAAGCCAGGATGTGCAATTTGAAGTGGCCAAAGCCTGGAGGGAAGAAATATATACCTCGGCCGGCTTCAAACGCGAACTGCCCAAGGCCGGATCGAAGGCCGCAGCGGCGTCGCAGCAAGGGCCGGTCGATGACGAGGAGTAGGGGCGCGGTTATTTGGGGGTAGTTTGACAACGCCCCGCTTCTCAAAGAGAATGAATCCCGTTTCGTCATAGCCGTACGATCTAACACTTTTGAAATGGAGATTACCACCATGTCCCTGGGTACTACCCGTCGCCGGTTTCTTGCTCAAGTCGGTGCTGCCGGTGCCGCATTCACGCTGTCCGTGCCGCGTCTGGCCCGCGCCAAGTCGATTAACGGAAAACTCAACGTTGGTTTTGTTGCAACTGGCGGACGTGCCTCCGAGCATACGGCAAAAATGCACGAGATGGGCCTGAATTGCGTCTGCTTCGCGGAAGTCGATAAGTCGCGATGGAACGGCGTCCACGGCAAGAAGGGCTGGGAGAAGGCCGCCGGCTACACCGATTGGCGCAAGATGTTTGATAAACATGCCAAAGATATCGACGTCTTATTTGTTGCAACGCCCGATCACAGTCACTTTGCTCCCACGATGACCGCCGTCTCGATGGGCATTCATTGCTACACCGAAAAGCCGTTGACTTGGTCGGTTCGTGAGGCGCAATTGTTGGCTGCCGCCTATGCAAAGAACACCAAGGTCGTAACGCAGATGGGCAACCAGGGGCATTCGCAAAATGGATGGCGATTGGCCTACGAGTTCATCAAGGGCGGTGCCATCGGCGATGTCGTCGAATTTCATACTTGGACCAACCGCCCAATTTGGCCCCAGGGCATGGACCGTTTGCCGGGCGAAGACCCAATCCCCGACGGGCTCGATTGGGAATCTTGGATCGGCCCAGCCCCCATGCGGCCCTACAAGCACAAATACCCGGATGGACAATTTAAGGGGAGGGATGTCTATCATTCGTTCGTATGGCGCGGCGTGGTGGACTTCGGATCCGGTGCCTTGGGCGACATGGCCTGCCATACCACCGACGGCATTTACGCGATCATGCAGCCGGGCTACGCCGCCACGGCGGAGCCGACCTTTATGACGGCCCCCGTCGGCGATCAGTTCCCCAAGGGCATGACGATCAAAATGACCTTCCGGCCCAAGACAGATCGCCCTGGATTCACAACCTATTGGTACGAGGGCTTGCATGCCGACGAAAGTTACAACATGCCTCCCACGCCCGAGGAAATGAAGGACGACGGCCGTACACTGCCGCGAACCGGAAACCTCATCATTGGCACAAAGGGCAAGATGCTTGTGGAAGGCGACTATTGGAACAGTCCGCGGTTGATCCCCGAATCGAAGTCGCGACAATTCGGCAGGCCAAACAAACTGTTAGAGCGATCGCCTGGCCACCACGAGGAATTCATCGCGGCCTGTAAGGGCGATAAGCCGCGCGAGTACAGCCAATCCAATTTCGGCTACTCCGGCCCGATGGCGGCCAACATACAACTTGGCAATCTTTGTGCTCGCGTCGGCAAGAAACTGGAACTGGACGAAAAAGGCAAGATCACGAGCGATGAAGCCGTGAACGCCCTAGCTTGGCGCGAACCGCGCAAGGGTTGGGGACCGATGGAGATGAACGTCTAATCGGAACGAATTGGTTTGCTGGTCGGAACGGGCGTAAACTCATCTCGCGACGCGAGATGAGTACGTCACGGCGTGACGGCACGAATCGTGTTTCGCACCGGCTGGCCAGGAATATAAACCTTCGGACGAACGACGACGGGCCGGCCATAATAGAGCGGCCCAGGAACGGCAACCGGCCCAGCGTAGTAAGCCGCATAGGGCACCGCAACCGGCGCGGCGGCGTAATAGGGAACCGGTGCCGCATACGCAACTGCGTACGGCGAATAGTACGAAGTTGCCACAACCGGGCCGTAGCCGACTGCTGCACCGTAACCAACTGCTGCACCGTAACCAACTGGCGGTGCATAATATGCCGCGACCGGCGTCGGGCCGTAAGGCATGTAGGCTACATATCCCTGTGCCAATGCCGTTGAACCGACCGCTAGAACTGCCGTTAATACAAACGCCGTCAAAAAGCTTCTCATGGTTTTGCTCCTGGAAAGGAAGTCGGAGAACTAAGTCAGGTGGATTAAATCCCTGCCATGAATTCTATTTAACGCCGACTTTCATGGCAAGTATCCCTCGGCACCACGCAGGAAAACTGCAAAGTTGCCGGCTGCCTGTTGGAGTTCCGCCTTTAGGCGGCGAAATTGTGCTACCAGCCGGCTAAAGCCGGGACTCGAACGGACTATGCAGTTCTCCTGCACATTTTGGCGTTTCTGGACAGTTGCCTTCCCGCTTGGTATAAAGGGAGATTCCAAACCTCATTGGAGATTCCCTAGATTCCGCGCCTTGGTGCTATGAACGCGACGACTCCCTTTCACTACAAGCCGGCTCCCCGCCAGGACGACCCACCCTACCAAAAGGGCGAGCGGGTGGCGATGTTTATCCCCTGCTACGTCGATCAGTTCTTTCCCGGCATCGGCGAGGCAATGGTCAGTATCCTGGAACGGCTTGGCGTGCCGGTCGATTTTCCATCGGAGCAAACGTGTTGCGGCCAGCCGGCGTTCAATTCCGGCTATTGGGAAGAGTCGCGGCCGGTGATTCGCAAGTTCTGCGAGGTTTTTGCCCCCTATCGCTGGGTGATCTGTCCATCCGGCTCATGCAGTTCGATGTGTCGAGTTTTTTTTCCGCACGTCGATCCTAGCCCGGAGGTTCTGCAAGTCAGCCGTCGCGTTTTCGAGTTTAGCGAGTTCCTCGTTGATATTCTCAAGGTGACCGATACGGGGGCGACGTTTCCGCATAAGGTTGCCTTTCACATGGGCTGCCACGGCCGCCGCGAATTGGGAGTTTTCGATCATCCACTCCAATTGCTTCATTCGGTTCGCGGCATGACCTACTGCGAGCTTGGCAATATCGAAGAATGCTGCGGCTTCGGCGGTACGTTTAGCGTGAAGTTGGCCGGCACGTCGCTAGCGATGGGGCAAAGCAAGGTCGATAACATTGTTCGCAGTGGAGCCGATGTCGTGGCCTCCGGCGATATAAGTTGCCTGATGCACGTCGGCGGCATCATACAACGCAACCCGGCCACGAAGCATATACGAGTGATGCACCTTGCGGAACTATTGGCGGCGGGAATTTAGTCCGGCGGCCAGTCACCAACCCAAGTCCAACGGCCCAAGCCCCAAGATCACCATGTCAACAACCACAAATCATCTCGATGGTGCCGAATTTCTCTCGGCCGAGAATAAGGGTCTTGCCGAGCCTGCGCCGCGCTTCAAGAACCTCACGAAGACCTGCGACTATTCCAGCAAGAACAACATGGGCGTCGCGGCCGCAATCCCGCAATTTCAAGACTGGCGCGAGGCGGCCCATCAGGTCAAGAAATTCTCGATTGCCAATCTCGATAAGCTGATCGTTCAGTTTGAAAGCAACATGAAGGCCCGAGGGGCCGAGGTCATGTTTGCCCAGGATGCCGCCGAAGCGAATCGGATGGTGCTTGAAATCGCGAGGGAACATAACGTCAAGAGCGTCGTCAAGTCGAAGTCGATGGTCACGGAGGAGTTGGAACTCAATCACGTCCTCGAAGGTGCCGGTATCCGGCCCATCGAGACCGACCTGGGAGAGTACATTGTGCAATTGGCCAAGCAGCGGCCGATCCACCTCGTCACGCCGGCAATGCACTTCACGGCTGCCGAAGTGGGCGAGTTATTCCATAAAACGCTCGGCGAGCCGTATAGTGCCGAACATGCCAAACTGGCCGCCATCGCCCGGAAGAATCTGCGCAACGATTATCTTACCGCCGAGATGGGCGTCTCGGGCTGCAACTTTGCCATCGCCGACACCGGCACGGTCGTGGTCGTCGAGAACGAGGGCAATGCGGGCCTTTCCACGGCCACGCCGCCGGTTCACATCGTTTTGGTTGGCATTGAAAAGGTCATTCCGCGCATCGACGATCTGCCGCTGTTCCTCAACCTGCTCGGACGCAGCGGCACCGGTCAGAAGTTGACCGCATATACCCATCTGATCCACGGCCCGGCGGTGGGCAAGAAGCTTTACGTGATCTTCCTCGATAACGGGCGGACGAAGGTGCTGCAAGACCCGCACGCCTGGCAGTCGCTGTTTTGTATCCGCTGCGGGGCGTGCCTGAATGCCTGCCCGGTCTATCGTCGCGTCGGCGGCTGGTCGTATGGCTGGGTCTATCCGGGGCCGATCGGGGCCGTGCTGACGCCGCATCTCGTCGGTCTCCATAAGGCGGCGGAGCTTCCCTTTGCCTCGTCGCTGTGTGGAGCGTGCAACGAAGTCTGCCCGGTCAAGATCGACATTCCGCACCAACTCGTTCATCTGCGACATCGGGCCGTCAACGAACCGTCTCCGATGAATTCGCCGTTTGAGCGGATGACCTGGAAAGTTTGGGCCTGGGCGATGCGCGGTCCCCGCCGCTATGCGATGGCGATGGGCGCCGTGCGGATAGGCGTGCGGGTGGCCAAATATCTGCCGTGGCATTTCGGTAAGCTTGGAGCCTGGACTCGCGGCCGCGAGTTGCCCAAGGTGCCCGCATCTTCCTTCCGCGCTTGGTGGCGGAATAGACAGAATACTTCACAGCCGCCGAAGGAGAAGCCATGAGCAGCCGCGACGTTATTTTACAGCGCATTCGCACGGGGCTTACGAACGCCACAGCAGCCGGTTTTGGCGATATTCGTCAACAAGCCGTACATGAAGTCTGGCCAACTACGAATGCCGCGCCGAAGACGCTCGTCCGGCAATTTTTTGAGGAGTTGAATTCGCTGC
>JANXOJ010000013.1 GCA_025353625.1 Planctomycetota bacterium
CGCCGGATCGACGCCAAACGCCATCCCGAGTTGAACGATTGCCTGTGCTCCGGTTGCCTCCCGAAAGCGAAGCCCGCGAGCTGCGGAGCCGAGACGACCAAGTGCTCCCATAACCACTCGACCTCCTTCTCGAATAGGCGGAATGGCGATGACGGTTTCGTTTCCAACTTGCCCGAGCCAGTAATATTCGCCCAACAGTGAATCTTTGATCTTTTCAAATGGAAGGCCGCGCTCCTTTGCTGCATCCTCTAACGCCTTGTGCTCCGCAGGAGTCGTCACGAACAGCAACAATGAGCATTGTCGCTTCCGCGAGAGAGTCTGCGCGATTCGATTCACGGACGACTCCCGACCCAGGATCGCCAAGCTATCGAACAGCCCCAAGCCAACCGATTGCCCTGTAACTGCTGCGCGGAGCGAGTGGACAATATCGCCAATCTTGACTCCCTCGCCTTCAACAAACGCGTGGGCCATTGCCTCCAAATGCTGGGCATTAAACGTTTCTTCCGCCTCGAGTCGCGCGCGATACTTGGCCAGCAAATCGACGGCCCCCGGCTTGTCGAGCGATTTGGAAACTGCCTTTTCGTCGTACATCAGCTTGCTATCGGCCACGAAGAAAAAGGCATAATCCAGTATATCGCCAGCCGTCTTGATGCGGTCGCCGGCAGCGCGGACGATTTGCTCGATCTTGGCTTGCTCGTCGGTGGATATTGGCGACGCGGCAAGCCCGGCGCGTTGCAAAAACGGGACGACGCGCTCGATCTTTTCCTCCATCGGCAGCCGCTGCATGTGCCGATCCTGGAACGACCAGAGCTTCTTGGGATCAAAACTGGCGGCTGCCTTGTTTACGCGATCGAGCGAGAAGTGTTGCACCAACTCCGCCCGGCTAAAATGTTCCGTCTGATCGTCGAGCGACCAACCCAAGAGGGCAAGATAATTGACGATTGCCTCCGGCAGGTAGCCGACCTGTTCGTAGAAATCGGTTACCACCGGATTGAACACGTTCGGATCGACTTCCATCTTCAAGGCATCGGCCACTTTGCGACCGTGCTTCATGAGCGCAGCGAAGTCGGGGTTCTTCAAATACCTTTCCAGATTCCGCTTGCTGAGCTTCACCTTGCTGCCCGGCTCGGCAACGAACGGCAGGTGGGCGTAGATCGGCAATTCATAGCCCAGCGACTGAGCGATGAAGACCTGTCGCGGCGTGTTGGAAAGATGCTCTTCGGCGCGGATCACATGCGAGATTTTGAAATCGTGGTCGTCGACGACATTGGCCAAGTGGTAGATAAAGGAACCGTCGGCACGTTGAATGACGTTGTCCTGCTCGTGGGACCATTGGACCTCGACGCGGCCACGAACCAAATCTTCGATCACCAGCGATCCCTCGCGGGGAATCTTCAGCCGCACGACCGCTTTGCGGCCCTGGCCCTCAAAGCGAGCCCGGTCGTCGGCCGTTTTTGCCGCGTAGCGACGACTATAGAGGAAGACCCGCTTTTCACGCTTCGCTGCTTCGCGCTCGACTTGAAGTTCTTCGCTCGTGGCGTAGTCGCGGTAGGCTGCCCCGGCGGCCAAGAGTTGATCGACTGCCGCCTGATAGCGATGGCCGCGCTGCGATTGGTAATATGGGCCGTAGGGGCCGCCGACGCCGGGGCCTTCGTCCCAGTCGATGCCCAGCCATTTCAGCCCGTGCAGGATCGGGGCAAGTGACTCATCCACATTCCGCTGTTGATCGGTGTCGTCAATTCGCAGAATAAACTGACCGCCATTCCGACGGGCAAAGAGCCAGCAAAACAGGGCGGTTCGGACGCCCCCGATGTGTAAGTAGCCGGTAGGACTGGGGGCGAAGCGTGTGCGAACGGTCATATTGGGCAAAATAGAATGAATGTGCGGTTTTATCCTCATCTCGCGGAGATGCCATTATTCCCGCATTTCTACCGCCTGTATAGACCAGTGCAAGATCAACGAGCATTCGACATCGCCCAACTTGGCCGTCGCCTCGCCTCAGCCGTGTTGCGCGGCAGGCATTAGCCACTTGAGTCGCTCGATCAGATCGATCAGAAATCGGTTGCCTAGGCTTAGGGCCGACCCTTGGGCACTCATGGCCACTGCAAGTTGTTTGTTAGCAAGCGGTTGCGGTTCAAAGCAAAGTCCAACGAATGGATGGGCGCGGCGTCCGAATGCCGGATCGCGATCATCGGGAATGGAGAAAATTCGATCCGCTGTACACAACTGCCCTTTTTCTCAGAAGCCCATTTTAGGTATCCTACGTGAAGCGGCGGGACCGTGCCGTTCTTTGCCCCATTATTTACGGAAGGGATGCGACAAGGATGTCCATCACATCGACAACTCTGCTAGAGAAAGATATTCGTCCCCGCGTGCTACTCGTCGGCGACGTAATGTTGGACCGTTACGTTTGGGGCGATGTCGATCGCATCAGCCCGGAGGCACCGATCCCCATCTTGCGGATCGAGCGCGAGGAGCATCGCCTGGGCGGGGCCGGCAGCGTCGCCTCAATGTTGGCAACGCTGGGTGCCGAAACCATCTTGGCGGCTGTGGTGGGTGGCGACGAAGAAGGTCGCATCGTCGGCCGCCTGCTCGACAATCTCGATATCAACCGACGCATGGTGCTTACCGTGCCCGACCGCGCAACCACCGTTAAGGAACGCCTGCTAGGCCGCGCGCAACATCGCTATCCCCACCAAATGATGCGCGTCGATCGCGAAAGCGTTGCCGCCATCTCCTCCGCGTCGGCAGATCGCCTTCTGGCGGGCATCTCCCGCTGCATGGATGAGATCGATTTGGTACTCGTAAGCGATTACGACAAAGGCGTTTGTAAGGGCGATATGTTTCCACGATTGATCGCGCTGGCTCGTGCGGCCGGCGTGCCGGTCGTCGCCGATCCGGTCAAGGATGCGGATTATCGCCGCTATGCCGGCTGCACCTGCATCACGCCCAATCGAGCCGAGGCGGGCCGCGCTTTGGGAACCCGTATCACCACGCCGCAGGAAGGGCTGGAAGCGGCGCGCAAACTTTTGGACTTCGGACTGGAATCGGTCATCGTCACGCTCGATCGCGACGGCATGGCCTGGGTTAATCGTACGGGCGAGGCGCGGCTCTTCACGGCGCGGCCTCGACAAGTCTGCGATATCACCGGTGCGGGCGACATGGTGATTTCCGTTCTCGGCTACATGCTGGCCGCAGGTGCGGATACCGCCGCAGCCATTGAAATTGCCAACGTGGCCGGCGGGCTTGAGGTCGAACGGCTCGGCGTCGAGCCACTGACGCGACAAGATATTCTCGACGAGTTGACGCAAGGTTCCGCGACCGGCCAGAAGCTGCTTGCTTTGGAGCAACTCGCACCGACGCTCGATCGGCTGCGGGCGTCCGGCAAGCGGATCGTCATGACGAACGGCTGCTTCGATCTCTTGCATCCCGGTCACGTCGCCTCATTGCAGGAAGCCCGCAAGCAGGGTGATTTTCTCCTCGTGGCCGTCAATAGCGACCGCAGCGTCCGCGAAAACAAAGGACCGGGCCGGCCCGTCGTCGACGAGCAAGGCCGGAGTGAAATGCTGGCCGCGTTGAGTTGCGTCGATGGTGTCGTCATCTTCGACGATGCCAGCGTCGCCCACCTCGTCGAGCGCGTCCAGCCCGACGTTTTGGTCAAGGCCGATCAGTACGCGATCGAACAGGTGGTGGGCCACGAATCGGTACTGCGCCACGGCGGGCATATCGTCACCGTTCCCACCAAAGCGCGGTATTCAACGACCGAACTTATCGCCAGAATTCAGGCCGTTCCCACGCGAAAGCGCAACGCGGCGTGATGGCTTTAGGCTCGTTCTTACGGCACGGCCAGCACCGCATCCAGGGCCGGTTTGCCTTGGGCGTTGCGGTCGAAGAGGAGCGGGTAGTTCCGACGGTGCCAGGGAAAATCGTTCAGCCAACTCTGGCCATCGTGCAGATCCCAGAACGTCGCGCGAGCTATCTTGTCGGAATGTCGCCGAAATATGGCGAACAGCTTCGCATACTGCTCCGCCTGCCGCTTCAAGATATCTGGCGGGCAGTCTGCGGGGTAGGGATTCAGATGGGATAGCTCTTCGCGATGTTTTCCGCCATCGGCCCACCATCGGGAGCGCGGTATCACGTCGATATCCATCTCGGTAATCATCACCTTCAGCCCCAGTTGACCGATAGCCGCGATCGTTTCTTCAATATCGCGAAAGGGTACGGTATCGAGTTCCCAGTGGCCTTGCATCCCTACGGCATCGATCGGCACCTTTTGATCGAGCAGTTTGTGGAGCAGTCGCAAAAGCTTCTCGCGCTTGCCGGGAAGTTCGATATTGTAGTCGTTGTAGACGAGCATCGCTTGCGGATCGGACCGACGAGCAAGGCGAAAGGCCGTGGCGAGGTAGTCCTCGCCGAGGATGCTCAGCCATTGCGAAGGACGCAAATCGACGCTGCCGTCGTCGAGGGCCTCGTTGACCACATCCCACGAAACGACCTTTCCCCGGTAGCGCGTGGCGATTGTTTCAATATGTTTCCGCATGCGCTCTTGTACGACCGCGCGGCTAGCTGCATGCGTGCCGTCCTTGAAGAACCAGGCCGGCGTCCGCTCGTCCTTGGCCCAAATGAGGCAATGCCCACAGACCTTCGCCCCTTGGGCTGAAGCAAACGCCGTAAATGCGTCGGCATCGCGGAAGTCGAATCGACCTTCTTGTTTCTGCGTGGATAGCATCTTCATGCAGTTGGCCGGCGTAAGGGCGTTGAACTGCCCGCGAATAAGAGCCAGTTCGGCCTGGCTATAGCCGCCGACCTTGGTATCCTCCAACCCGACGCCAATGAGGAACTGCTTGCCAAATTTCTCCTTGAGGGATGGCTTTTCCGTGCTCTTGGAGACCAATTTCGGGTCCTCGGCGCAAACCACTGAGTCGGCAACCGAGACGGCAACCGAGAGGAACGCGACGAAGTGAATCGAGACGATTGTTTTCATAGTTTTAAGCAGCCTTTCACAATTCCGAGATGACCATGCCTCGATCGATCAAAAATAAATCCGCCGCAGATAGGCAAACCACTCGATGCATGAGACGGCCAAGGCAGCGAGCACCAACTCCCGCCAGATATCGCGATGGCCCGCTTGCCAGCCCGTTTTGCCGGCGACCTCCACGTAGCCGATTTTGATGGCAGGCTCGGCGGCCGGGCGGATGTTGCTCTCGGCCGGGTCGAGAAGATTGACGGCGAACTGTTGGATGAGCTTTCCGCCCGAAGAAACGCGGTAGACACCGATCTCGTCCGTGGTGGAAAAGCCGATCCGGCCCGACGCATTGGCCGGCAAATGGATGGTGGAACCCGAGGGAAGTTGCACATCCAGCACCGATTTGGGATCGGGGGCATCGAGCGTTACGCTCGCCCCAGGGTGGAACGACGCCGCGGCCAGAATATCTTGGTCGCGAGATCGCGCGGAGAGCAGATTGAACACGAACGAGGCGAATCCGGCCCGCCACGGCCAGTCGGTATTGCGATAGACGCCGGTCACCCCTTCCGGCGAGGTCCGCTCTTCCAGCAAACTCATCCCAAGAACGATGTCCTCAAAACTTTCGCGGGGAGCAATCGCCATCAACGGGCCGGCATCGGAATCGATTAGCACCGTGCCACCGCCGGGCACGACCAGCGGCGTTGCCGCGATGATCCGTTGGATTTCGCTCAGATCGACGAACTGCATCAGCCGGTGGGAGGCGGCTGCGTCGATAATCTGCGGCACTACGACCTCGGGCTTGGCCTTCCAGCGATCATCCGGCGGCTTGCTGCCGATGAAAAACGTGTTCGTTCGCGGCATTTGGGCCGGTGCCGTCCGGTCGTAGATCACCAAGTCCCAGGCTCCCAGGTCGGCTTGGTTGATATAGGTTTTTGATTTGAGAAATTCGGGCTTCTCCACGCGGACTTCGGCCAACTCAGCCGCCGATTTCGTCGCCAGAGCCTGCTCCAGGCGTTCGTTCCTAGGCGTTACCAGCAAGACGCGCGCCTTACGCGGCGGGCTAACGACCATCCAAGCCTCATCGTCCACGGCCAACTGGTCGCCCGTTTCCGCGCTGAGGTGCAATATGCCCGCGTCGAACCCAGGCAGGTCGAAGGCAACGCCGCGCGTTTCGCCGGGGGGGATTACCAGCCGGTCGGCGTCGATGGCGCGTTTCCGATCATTGACGAAGAGCTTGAGCATGACCGATGCGGCCGCCGATCCGCAGTTGCTCAGTCGGGCGAATGCCTGCAAGCGGCCATCCTTCTCCTCCGATCGGCTGACCCCAAAGGCGACGATGCCGACATTCGACGGGTCGGACTTGCCAATCGGCACGAACGTCGGGTCGAGGTTGCCGAGGTCGAAGTCGGCGACCGGCGGGAAGCGGCCATCGCTGAAGATCATCAACTTCGTGTCGGCTACGCGAACGTCGGTTTTGCGGTCGCTCACCTGGGCCGGGTTGACCAGCCCGGCAGCCAGTTTCAGAGCCTCGGACAGATTCGTTGCATGAAGGCTCGCGTTGATCCCGGCCAGGGCGTCTCGCAGCCGCGAACGGTTGTCGGTGAAGTTCTGCTCGACGTGGGCCGTATCGGAAAAGCTAATCAACATCGCCGAATCGCCCGACCGCATCTGGTCGATTAGCTCGCCCACGCGGCGTTTGGCCTCTTCCAGCCGGGTAGGCTGCACATCGGTTGCCTGCATGCTGGCCGAATTATCGACCAGAAACACGAGCCGACTGCCGGTCAGCCGCATCGCCTGCCAACTGGGCCGCAAGATGGCCAGAATCGCAAGGAGAACAACGAGCAACTGTAGGTAGAGCAAGAGATTGTTTCGCAGTCGCTGCCAGATCGAGTTGACGTGCAGGTCTTCAATCGACTTATGCCACAGATAGGTACTAGGCACTTCCAACGGCCGCCGTTTGAGCTTGAGGAAATAGAGGGCGATGATCGCCGGTGGAATCACGGCGAGTATAGCCCATTGCCACCAGGGAAGCATGTTGGAAAGTTGAGGGATCACCGAACCAACCCCCTCGTCCGCAAATACCC
>JANXOJ010000103.1 GCA_025353625.1 Planctomycetota bacterium
GCCATCGAGAACCACGGGCCGCTTCCTGGGAGGTTCGTCGGAAACCGGCGCGGAGCGGAACAAGGCCGCGTCGCGGAGTTGAAGTTCGTGCGGCGATGCCTCGAAATAGACCGCTTGGGCGGGCGATTTCAGGGGGACCGAAAACAACAGCACGTCGCCCTTGGTCAGCACGATGCGGCCCTCTTGGACCCGAAGTTGATAGGTGCCGAAGGGAAGCCGCGCATCGCGTTCGTCGTCGGTGGCCAGCAAGCCGCCCACCTCGGCATAATGAAACTTCTTCTTTCCCGACTGGGGGCTATCGCTAAGCGCGGGGTCGTCGAGTAGGCGATAGGCGGCACCGACGGGATGCAGGAAGAATGTGACGCCCTCGCCTTGCCCCCAGACGTGAATCCTGGCACCGCGTCCCTCTTCGGCAAATCCAAATCGCAAGACTCGATCGGCCGTCCAACCGCGCACCTGGGCCAAACCGCGAAAGCGCACCCGCTCCCGTTTGCTGCCGACGCGGGTAAAGTCCTTGCCGATGAAGTCGAGCATCGAGCGAGCGTCGTCCGCCGCAATGTGGCTGCCGGGCGCGCGGCCTTGAAAGCAGACGCTCTCGAAACTGGGCAGAACCTCGGCCGGTTCGGCGGCGCTACCGATGTTGCAGAACGCTAAGCAGTAGGCAAAGCATATCATCAACTTACCGATCTCGCTTTGCGAGACGAGCACTCTGCATGCGCACCGACCTTTCGCTTCTATATCTTGCACGGGCTTCAACAATCGCTTATCGTCCTCGATGCGCGCGGCTGCGTTGGTTCAGATAGTCGATCAGCACCTCGGCCATGTCGCGACTCGAATCGACCAGCACGCGCTCGATGCGATTCCGCCCGCACAGTTCTTCGAGACGTTGATTGGATGCCTCCATGGCGCGCAAATAACTGCGGCGGATCGCCTCGGGATGGGCCAGCAGTTCCTCGGGGATTTCCAGGCCGATGAACTTTGTCATGCGATCGAACTCGAACGTCAACTCGTCGTGGTGCATGATCTGGAACAGAACTACGTCGTGCAGCCGATAGCGCATCTGTTGCAGCGATGCCTCCAGACCGGGTAGATCGGTGAAGAAGTCGCTAAAGACCATCACGATTTCGCGGCGTCGCGTACGGCTGCAAAGTTCGTTCAAACAGGCGGCCGTTTGCGTTTTATTGGCAGGCTCCGTTCGATCCAGCAATTCGGCCATGCGAATGATCTGGGCCATCGAACTGCTGGGAGCGACGTGGCCGCGAACTGCCTCGTCGAACGTTGCCAACGAAACCTTATCGCCCTGGCGCACGATGGCATGTCCCAGCGCGGCAATCATTTGCGCGGCGTAGGCCAGCTTTTGTTGCGGGCCTTCACCGTAGCGCATGGAGGCACTGGCGTCGAGCATGAAGTGGCAGACGAAATTCGTCTCCATTTCGTACTGTTTGATGAACAGCAACTCGCGATTGAAGAACAGTCGCCAATCGATGTGCTTGGGGTCGTCGCCCCAGACGTACTCACGATGGCCGGCGAACTCGATGGCAAAACCAGACTGCGGCGACTTGTGCGACCCGGCCAAGTTGCCCAGCACCAATCCGCGCGGATCGATCCGCCGACCAATCAGCCGGTTGAGCACTTCGGGGTTGAGGTAGCGGGAGAGGATGGATCGCATGGGGGAATTGAACTAGGTCGGTTTTTCGTATTTCCGATCGGCCGGCACGTTTTCCAAGAGGATATCGATCAAACGGTCGCCGTCCAAGTTGCTGGCTTGAGCCGCATAGTTGCCGGCAATGCGGTGCCGCAGGGCCGGCTTGACGAGCCACTGCACATCGCCCACCGTGGCGTGATAGCGTCCGTGCAAAATCGCACGGGCTTTGGCGCAGGTTATCAACGTGAGAAGTCCGCGAGGACCGGCCCCCCAGGCAACCCACTTATCGACGAAGTCCGCCGCCTCCGGCGTTCCCGGCCGCGTGGCGCGGACCAGTGCCCAAGCATAGCCGAGGACTTGATCGCTTACCGGCACGCGATGCACCAACTGCTGCAACTCGACAATTTCGTCGCCGCTGAGGGACGGCGTGATCTTGCCTTGCTTGCCCGTCGTGATTCGGCGGGCCAGCTCCCATTCCTCGGCCGCCGATGGATAGCCGACTTTGATATAGAGCAAGAAGCGGTCGAGTTGGGCCTCGGGGAGCGGGTAGGTGCCTTCCTGCTCCAGCGGGTTTTGCGTGGCTAGCACGAAAAACGGTTCCGGCAAGCGATGGACGTGGCCGCCGGAGGTGATCTGCCGCTCCTGCATGGCTTCGAGCATGGCGGCCTGGGTCTTGGGCGGCGTGCGGTTGACTTCATCGGCCAGAATCATATTGGCGAAGAGCGGCCCAGGAAGAAACTGGTATTGCCGCCGCCGCGTATCGGCATCTTCCTGAATGATTTGCGTGCCCGTCACATCGCTAGGCATGAGGTCGGGCGTGAACTGAATGCGTTTGAAGCTCAAGTGTGTCGCCTCAGCCAGCGAACTGACCAGTAGTGTCTTCGCCAAGCCCGGCACGCCTTCGAGCAGGGCATGGCCGCGTGCGAAGATCGCAATCAGCACCTGCTCGATCACGTCGCTCTGGCCGATAATCACTTCGGCCAGTTCTTTGCGGATGCGGTCGTAGGCCGATTTGCAACGGTCAACGGCGGCAAGATCATCGGGCGTTGGATTCACGTTTTCTGTCGTCATATCCTTCTTTCATCGATCGGCGTTTTCAAAGTATTCCTGGACGCGCTGTTCGTAACCTGGCGGTGGACGACGCTGTGCGTTGCTGCGGATGGCATCGCGGACATCGGCGGGCAGCTTGGCAAACCACGGTTCGTCGCGAAGGCCCTGCGGAGTTGCCGCGCGATCGGTGGCGTCGGCACCGGCCGGAGCGGCCTTTTTCGCCCCTTGGCCGGGGCGTCGCGACGGCTTGTTGCTGGCCATCGTCCCCTGACCTTCGCCCGGCTTGGCTTGTGGAGGGCCTTGCTTTTCCTCGCCGGCCTGCTGCGAAGGACCGTCTTCGCTCGATGGCTCGTTGGCTTTGGCCTCGGCCTGGGCCAGTGCATCGGCTATTTGCTGTTGCTTGGCGGCGAGACTCGCGGATGCCTCGGCCAACGACGCACGAACGGCGTTCTGCGCCTCTTGGGTCTGTTCGGAGGTGTTCGACGGATTTCCGGCGGCTTGCTGAGCTTGGCTCTCGGCATTGCCAAGCGCATCGGCTGCCGGAGAGTCGAGCGGCTTGGCCTCCTGGGCTAACTCTGCCGATTCCTTGGCCTCGGCACTCAGTTCCTTCGCGGCCTCGGCGGCAAGTTGATCCTTCGCTGCCGCGATTTCCGTCTTGGCTTCCTCAAGCAGACCCTTCGTGGCTTTACGATCTTGGGCCGCTTTTTCGGGAGTGTCCTTATCGGAATCGCTCTTGGCCTGCTCCGATTCGGACGCTGCTTTCTCCAAAGTTGCAGAAGCCTTGGGTGCGCCGGCCTGTGAAAGTTCGGCTGCTTCCTTGCTGGCTTCCGTTACCTCGCCCTGAGCATTGTTCTTCTCGTCAGTTGCTTGCTTTTCATCGGCTGGCTTTTCTTCGCTTTTGGATTTTTCCTTCGATTCAGCCTTTTGGGCGTCCGCATCGGCTTTATCTTGGTTCTTCAGGGCCTCGTCGATCTTCTTCGCCGCCTTGTCCAAAGCGGCAAGCCGATCGGTGGTGGGGTCCATCGCCTTGGTGAGTTCGTCATCAACCTTCTTTTGCAATGCGGCCAGCTTGTCGCTCTCCTGTTGGTCGAGCTTGGAAAGCTCTTCGGCGGCACGCTGGGCTTCCTTGCGGGCTTCTTCGGCGGCCTTGGAAAGCTCCTTGGCCGCTTCGTCGGCATGCTTGCCAGCCGCTTCGGCGGCCGGCTTGGATGCCGGATCGGCGGGCTTCGCTTTTTCATTCTCTTGGATCGCCTGCGCACCGTTTGCATTCTCGGCCTTCTTCAAATCCTTGCCCGCTGCGTTCGCGGACTCGACTCCCTTCTCCGCCTCTTGGGCCGCCTTTGGGGCGGCGTCCTTGATGACATTTTCTGCGGTCTTGGCCTCGTCGGCGGCCTCTTGGTTCTTCTGCTCCAATTCTTTAGCCTTGTCGGCCTTCAGTCCGTCCTGAGCTGCCGAATCGCTTGCATCCTTGGCAATTTCCTTCTCCAACTTGGCTGCTTGCTCCAACTTTTCCGCCGCTGCCGCCAACTTGTCGATCTTGTTCTCAAGCTCCTCGCGTTTCGCGTCTTCGGCCGTTTGATTCTTACTATTGTTGTTGGCCTGCGAATGTTCGGCCGCTTGTTCGGCCGCTTTAAGATCGACCGCCGCCTTCTCTTCGTGGGCGAGTGCCTCGGGCTGCTTTTGCTCGAATAAATTCGCCGCCGCCTCCTTGGCCTCGTTCTTAGCGTTCTCCAAAGCGGCCTTAACCTCCGGCGACTTTGCGGCGGCAGCCAATTCGCCGATCTTCTTGGCAACTTCGCTCTCCTGGG
>JANXOJ010000104.1 GCA_025353625.1 Planctomycetota bacterium
GCGGCATCCCTGGACCGGGGCGACCGCGTGTGAGCGCGGCGCGCAGTATCAGGCGGCGCTACCTGCACGATTTGAGAAGGAGGCGCAGAACCTCGCTGGCCTCACTGGCTGGTCGCTGGCCGATATCCAGGCCAACTTTGATCCGCGACGGCAGTCGGCTGCCCTCGACCGGCGCAGCGATGATGCGGGCCGTCATTTCCTGGTCCGTGGCAATTCCCAGTGTCCGGCAGATCTCTTTCAGCCGGATGGGGAAATAGCTGGCTGCCGGCGATTGAATCTTCAAGACATTTTCCGCCTTGCCCAACAAGCGGCCTTCGAGAGAATATATCTCTGCGCCAAATTCGAGTATCGAAGGGGAAATGATCGGGTAGAAGTAGACGTTTGTGAAAAAATCGCCGTGGACTACCAGGGGAATTTCCAACGAGGCCGGATACCAGGCCGGATCGGAGGGGAGCCAATAGTCGCTGTCGGTGGCGGCGGCCGTGCAATCGTAATAGGTATGCGTGATACCGACGGCGTCCAAGCTGTTTTGCCAATTGCCGGCAATGATGCGTGCAAAGACCCAGCGCGAATCAAACGTCACCTTGGCAGCACCAACCTTCCCCTTGAGAAACGGCTTCAGATCGACTTGCTCGCACGGCTGCACGAAAACGGCCTGATAGGGCCGCACTTCCGGAATCGTGAATTGGTGCCGCAGCACTTCGCGATCGCAATTGTAGAACGTCATATCGACCTTGCAATCCTCGACCGCCTCGAAACCGTTGATGAAGGCGAAAAACGGCTCCCGATCGGTGTCGGCATATACGTTGAAGCCCGACTCGGGCACGGCGGTTTCCATATTTTCGCCCGCATCCTCGGCATCGTTAAAGACCCGCTGCGCCGTGTGTACGACGGAACTGAAGTTGGGACCGTAGTAGTTCACGAGGACGGCCGGATAGGGAAAGACCAGATTGACGGACGAAAAGAATTCAATCTCAATGCTGCCGCGAAAAGGCGACTCGGGATCGAAGCCGCTGGAGGCCAATTGATCCGACAGTTCGACGCGGAAGGCACGCGCCTCCTTGATGGCTCGATTGGTGCGGCTGACAATGGCTCCTTCCTCGGAACGTACCGTAATCAGCGCGGCGATTTCTGGCACGTCGCGCTTCAACTTCCAGTATCCGAGGAAGCACAACCGCGTCTTCGTGTTGGGGAGGTTGATCGCCGGGAAGATGGCCGACGAGCGAAAGATCGGCTTGCGCGACACGGCCAGCGTCTGGATATCTCGCGTGGTTGCCATAGGATTTCATGGCGTTCCCCCGACTGCAATACGGTTAGAGACGATGATCGAATTTGTCGATCATCGATTTCTCGCGATCGTTCGCACCTCTCGCACCCATTCGTCGCGCTGCTCCTGGGTACTCAAGACAATCGATGCAAAATTGCGGCAATAAAAATCGTCGACGCCGCAAAATCCAAAAATGGACCGCTTCCAAAGCTCTTCCAGCGGACTGCCCGAACCGTTCCCGTCCTCCTCGGGCGGCGAATTCGACGTCGTGAAAACAATCGCCCGCTTTCCTTTAAGTTTACCGACTGCACCCTGCGGGCTGAACTCATAGGCAATGCCCGGTCGAAAGACCCTATCGACCCAGCCCTTGAGCATGGCCGGCGGCATGGCCCACCAGATCGGATGGACGATGACGTAGAGATCGGCATCGACGAGTTCCCGGCAATGTTGCTCGATCGCGGCATCCGGCTTCGCACTCTTGAGCACTTCCGAATGAGGCAAGATCGCATCAAAATTCTCGGCGTACAGATCGTGAAAGACAACTTCATGGCCGGCTTCGCGAAATTCGACAATGGCGGCCTCCGCAATCTTGTGACAAAAGCAATCTAACCTCGGATGACTGAGGATAACGAGCACTTTCATAGTCTCTGGGGCGAAGCGGTTTCTGTTGCGGATGCCGATTGGGTCGCGTCGATCGATCCGATGCTCGATCATCGGCCAAAGAATCATCCAGGCTCTTCAATCACATTTTCCCAGGCGGAAATCGCCTTGTCAACACGACGGGAGAACTGCAAAATCCAGACTTCGTAGTTCATCTGGAAGTCCTATCGGGGTGGATTGCGGTATGTTAGAATGGAGTGAGTCTCAGGGAACCACCAATAAACATGGGCCAAACACAACTCCGACTGGTCGGTGCGCCGGCGGCAATAGAGATTGCCCCCGAGATTCGCGCTGCGCTCGTACAATTGGCAAACGACAAGGACGAAGGTGCCTGTTTCCTAGTGACCCGTTCCGGCGTCTTGTGGGTCAGGGCCGACGCCCAGGATCCAGCAACTTATCATCTATGTAGCGATGGCGACGCGCGCCCGACCCGCGACTTTACCCCGCGTTGGGATCGCGACCATCGCATCTTGAGCGTTGGCGGGCAGATCGTCAAACGATATGGCCGCTCGTCGCCGAATCAGGAGGCTGTGCTCCAGGCGTTCGAGGAGGAAGGCTGGCCGTACCGCATCGACGATCCGCTCCCATACAGCACCGAAGTCGCTCCCAAGCTGCGGCTGCACGACACGATCCGCTGGTTGAATCTGAGAATAGAGAACCGCCTAGTCCGTTTCACGGGCGATGGCACCGGCGAAGGGGTGTGCTGGAAACTGCCGGCCAGCAGCAGGCTCATTCTGCACGGCGACCCGGCTGGCGAATTGCGTCCGGCCGCTTGACGCCTCCCTTCCTTGCTGCGTCCTTGCCCAATTGAGCGACTTCTTGGTTATTGGCTTCGCTCCACAGATGCTCCATAGTCGCTCCATAGACAGATTTTTTGCTTCGGTCTATCCTGAATTAGCTCCAATCATGGAGTTTTAGCAATTGTCGTGGCGACCGCGCCATAGTGCGTTGCCCCCCCCCCTGCGGATTCAGTCTGAATTCCCTGCAACGCAAGTCGGCCCCTCCTTTTGAGTTCTGCTTCTGTGAATCGTCATCAATAAAGGTGCATTTAATGTTTGTTCGTAGTTCGTTGTTTTCCTCGGTTGCCCTCTTGCTGCTTGCCTCACCGGTGTTGTCGGATTCGATTTCCGTGCCCAACGGGTCCTTTGAGGCTCCCGTCGTGGCCCCCGTCAACCCGTACGCCTCGCCCGACATGTCGGTTTGGCAAAAATCGCCTCCGCCTGCCTGGTGGGCAGGAACCGGTGCTACTAGCGACCAATGGTATCAGAGCGTCGGGGAATTCTACAACCTGCCCTTTGCGCCGTACAACGTCGATAATGTCGATGGGAGCCAGGCAGCTTACATGTTCTCCAATCCGGGCCAGGAAATCTCTCAGGAACTGTCGAACACCTTCCAGGTCGGCCAAGCCTATCAACTCGATGTGGGAATCCAGGGGGGTGCTGGGGGCATGGCGGTTGGCTGCCCCATGCAGATCGGGCTGTACTACCTGGATGGCGGAAATCAGGTCATGGTGGGTACAACCACGATTTTGAACGATACGACGTTGACTTCGGGCCAACATATCAACCATTTGCCAGACCGCCAGTTGACTATTCCAGCCGTTAACCCCGGCGATGCTTGGGCAGGAAAAGCCATTGGCATCGCGTTTGTCCAGACCGCAGACTTTTCAAATTTCGGCGGTTACTGGGACATCGATAACGTGCAGTTGCAGACCGTCCCCGAGCCGGGTACCATGACATTGCTCGTTGCCGGAATGGGGTTGCTTGCGTTACGGAAGCGATGTTCGCGGGGAAGGCAGACCGGTGCGGCCCCCGGTTGACGAGCGGTCGCATTGCGGAGAATCATGGCCATGCCGAATTCCAGCGTACCGGCGCGCGGTTTTACTCTGGTCGAATTGCTCGTCGTGATTAGCATCTTCGCCGTCTTGATGGCACTTCTTTTGCCGGCCGTTTTGAGTGCCCGGAGTGCATCCCGCAAGGCCATGTGCCTGAACAACCTTCACCAGATTGGTGTTGCGATCAACGGGTATGCCGAGCGCGCGGACGGGCGGATCCCGTTCGGCCCCAAAGCCCCCCCCATGATGACGGCCTCGGATTTCTACCCATCCACGGGAGCACCGACGTCGCTGGTATCGCTAATGGACGGCAGGCCAGTCGGCCTGGGATTGTTGCTCAAGTACGATTTAGAACATTCGCCCCAGGTTCTCTACTGTCCCGACAGCGACCAGTCCGTTGTTGCCCAGGCGGAGTTGAAGAAGGTTGGCGTCGAACAGGCGATGTGCAGCTACTTTTACCGCCACGCCTCGGTCGCCCGGAAATACGATCCGCCCGGCGTCAACGTTCTCAATCCGGGTCACATCGTAATCGGCCGACTCGGTTCCAACCGCAACGGAGACCCGATTCGCGCGTTGGTCATGGACACGCAGTTCATCGTTTCGCCGGACTTTGGCCAGTTTGGCATCGAGACGCGCACCCACCACCAGCAGCATATCGTCAATGTGCTGTTTGCGGACGGCCACGCCAACTCCGTGTCCAATGACGATAGTCGCTTTAACGTCGAACTCAACGATTATCAGTCGTTAACCAATGCGTTTAGCGTAATCCTGGGGGTCATGGAACTAGCGGACCTGGCAAAATAATTCCAACATCTCGCGGAGCAAGATGAATTCCTGGTGCTTTGTCAAAGCAATCATTTTGCCGACGGAATTGGATTCCAACTCGCGATTTCAGAATCCACCATATTTAGCAATATGTATTCACCCAAAGGAATGGCTTTCATTTATCCGGGCAGGCTCGATGCCTATTTGTCCAAAATAATTTCCCCGCCGCCGGCCACCCTCCATTGCAAATCTGTGAGGAAACGCTAAACTGGCCTCTTGTAGATTTGTTAACAAGACATATTGTTTGGAAGAGTTCAAGCAGAAACGGTAGGAGGACGGTGCTTCGCCAGGAAGCGTGTCAACCAGCCCCAGTGGAGCCGTCGCGGTAGCTAATGACCATAACCAAAGAGCGGAAACAGGAATTGATCGGGGACTTTCGTCGCAAGCAGGAGGATACCGGCTCGCCCGAAATACAAGTCGCCATCTTGACGACCCGAATCAACGGGCTGACCGAGCATTTGCGCGGACATAAGAAGGACTACGCATGTCGACGCGGTCTTTTGATGATGGTCGGTCGCCGACGACGTTTATTGGACTATCTCAAGAAGGTCGATCCTCGGCGATACCTCGAAATAATCCGCCGCCTCGAAATTCGCAAGTAGTTATTGAATACGATCCAAGAGCATGAGGATATCGCCGTAAGGCGGGGTTCCCGTGCATCAGCCGGATATGGCTTTGATCTGAAGGTTTTGCTCGGACGAGGCAGAAAGCTTCGACGTGTGCGAAATCTTCAGAAAGTGTTGCCCTCCCAAGCTGCCCTCAAAAGCTAAATCGTAGCCTGCCTGAAGTCTTCCTTTTGTTGGAAGGAAGATGACGTTGAAAGTACGCGTAGAACGCAAGATTGGTCTCGAGACCCTCTCGATTGAAACTGGCGAATTGGCCAAACAGGCAGCCGGTAGTTGTTTAGTTCAGTATGGTGAAACGGTGGTGCTGGTCGCTGCGGCAACCGGTCCAGGCCGTCCCGGCATCGATTTCTTTCCGCTCACCTGCGATTACCGCGAGCGCGTTGCGGCAGCGGGTCGTTTCCCCGGTGGATTTTTGAAGCGGGAAGGTCGCCCCACAACCAAGGAAATTCTCACGGCGCGTCTGATGGACCGCCCGATCCGCCCGCAGTTCCCCGAGTGGTTCACCGACGAAGTTCAAATCCAAAGCTTCGTGCTGGCCTCAGACCGGCAAAACGACGGCGATATTCTGGCCATGAACGGGGCTTCGGCCGCGTTGGGCATTTCGCCGCTCCCCTTTCAAGGCCCCTTGGGCGCGGTTCGTCTCGCCTATATCAATGGCGAGTTCATTCCGTTCCCCACGCACGACAACCTCGAAGAGAGCGATCTCGACCTGATTGTTTCCGGCAGCAAAGATGCGATCTTGATGATCGAAGGCTTCGCACGCGAGATGCCCGAGGCCCTCATGACCGAGGCCATCTCCAAGGCGCACGAGTACATCCGCGAGATTTGCGATATGCAAATCGAACTGGCGCAGAAGGTCGGCTCCGTCAAGGGGAATTATCCCGCCCCCGAAGCAAACCCGTTCCTCGCGCAGATTCGCTCGGGGCACTACGAGGCAATCAAGACTGCCAAGCGAACAGAAGGCAAACATGCTAGGGCGGAAGCGGTTGCCGCCGTGAAGACCAAGGCCAAGGCCGATCTCGTTCCCCATGCGGAACCGGCAGACGCTGCGGTGGAAGCCAAGTTCGACGCCGCATTCAAGTCGCTGGTGACTCAGGCCATTCGCGACTTGATCCTCAGCGGCACCCGGCCCGACGGCCGCGACGGCAAGACGTTGCGAGAGATCAGTTGCAGCGTCGATGTGCTGCCCCGCGTTCACGGCTCGGCCGTTTTCCAGCGCGGCGAAACGCAGTCGCTGGTCACCGTCGTGCTCGGCACCGGCAAGGACGAGCAACGGGTCGACGGCCTCGTCGAGGAGTACAACCAGAAGTTCATGCTGCACTATTACTTTCCATCGTTTTCGGTGGGCGAAGTGCGGCCCATTCGGGGGCCTGGCCGTCGCGAGATCGGCCACGGTGCGTTGGCCGAGCGGAGCGTCAAGCCGGTGCTGCCGGCCGCAGAAGATTTCCCCTACACGATCCGGATCATTTCCGATATTTTGGAATCGAATGGATCGAGTTCGATGGCTACCGTTTGCGGAACGACGCTGGGCCTGATGGCTGCCGGCGTGCCGCTGAGCAATCCGGTTGCCGGCATTTCGATCGGCCTCGTCAAGGAAGCCGACAAATGGACCTTGCTGACCGATATCATCGGCGACGAGGACCACTACGGCGACATGGACTTCAAGGTGGCCGGTACGCAAAACGGCATCACCGGCATCCAGTTGGACTTGAAGACCAACGGCATCAGCGAAGAGATCGTTGCCGCCACGCTCATTCAGGCTCGCGAGGCCCGCATGGAAATCTTGCGTAAGATGTTGACGGCCATCTCGCGACCGCGCACCGAGATTTCGCCCTATGCTCCGCGCTTGCTGCGGACGCACATCGACCCCGAAAAGATCGGCCTGCTCATCGGCCCTGGCGGAAAGATGATCCGCTCGATCCAAGAAGCGACCGGAGCATCGATCGAAGTCG
>JANXOJ010000317.1 GCA_025353625.1 Planctomycetota bacterium
CACTTTACCGGAGTGAAGTAAATTCGAGGCAGATTACTTCGTGGGGCAGGTTTTTAACCTGCCTGAATTCTCGGCAGGTTGAAAACCTGCCCCACGAATAAACATTTCCAACCCGCTAAAAAGATCCGAAGTTTCACTTTCGGTAGCTAACGAGGACGACTTTACGGCGATTTACTCTGCTCGGTTTTTCCGCCCGTTATTACCAACCCCGCGATCTTCCGCCCGGTGCTGCTCAACGGATACCCGGGCAACTCTTCCGGGCGGACCCATTTCCGCGCGGCGATCGCTTTCGGCATCTTGCCGTTGCGCGAAGCACCCGTGAGATACTCGCCCTCGAAACATTCCAGCGTAATGCGGAACCGCGTTACGCCGTGGCGCAACGTCTTGCAATGTTCGCCGGCTGAGATTGTCGTGCCGGTCAATTGTTGCACGCCTTCGATCAGTTCGCGACGAATCTCGGAAACGGAGACGCCGTGGATGGCAAAGCGCGGAAAGTCCCACAGCCCGGCCCAGCGGCCTCCTTCGGGCCATTGGATCAAGAGGACGCGCGGGCCGCGACGGACGATGACGGCCGCGTCGCGAACGTCTTCAATCTTGGCTCGGGCCTTTGGTCGCGGGATTTCGGCTTGAAGACCTTGCCGTTGGGCGGCACATAGGCCGAGCACTGGACACGTTTCACACAACGGGGCCTTGGGGCGACAGACGAGGCTGCCTAGTTCCATGAGCGACTGGTTGAATCGCCCGGCATCGCGCTTCGGCAAGAGGGCCTCGGCGGCGGACCAAAGCGTTTTCCTTCCGGCCGACGACATCGTGTCACCGGCATAGCCGATCAGCCGGCTGAAGAGCCGCACCGTGTTGGCCTCCAAGATGGGACGCCGCTCATCGAAGGCGATGGAAAGAATCGCCCCGGCCGTGTAGCGGCCAATGCCCGGCAGCCGCTCGACGGCCAGGGGGTCGCGCGGGAATTGGCCATCATGTTCCTCCACAATCTGCTTGGCTGCCTTGTGAAGCTGCCGTGCGCGGCGATAGTAGCCCAGCCCTTCCCAGAGCCGTAGCACCTTCTGCTCATCCACACCGGCCAAGGCTTGCACCGTGGGCAATTCCGCAAGGAACCGCTGAAAGTACGCTTTCACGGTTTCAACCTGCGTCTGCTGGAGCATGATCTCGCTGAGCCAGATTGCATACGGATCGCGCGTCCCCCGCCAGGGTAGCACTCGGGCGTTGGCGTCGTACCATGCGCGCAGCTTGCGGCGAAAGGCGCGGAGCCATGCCAAGTCCAGCGGTGTTGCTTCCTCGCTTGCGGTCATGGACGGTTATGGTAGGAGTCGGCGCAGCAACGGTCAAGGCAGTCGGCGAATGGACCTCGTCACGACCGGAAAATCCTGGCGTTCCGCGCACTGAATTGTTGACGGGAGATTGGAAGCTGCGACAATTGCGGCTGAGTCTTGAAACATCTCGTCCGACCCCTTTTGTCCCTTGTACCCAGCGAATCCTTGAGTCGGATGAATCAAAATCCGGCTCGTGAAGCGACTGGGTCGCATCGGCACGGCAGTGCAAGGCGAAGTCTTGGCGATTTTAGCGGAGATGTTCGCCGAGTAATTCGTCGGGCTTACCGCTCATTCGCGATTCACCAAAAACTCCGCCCCGAGTCCCAAGGCCAATACTCCTTGCGGCTGCCACCGAAGCGGAGCTCCACGCCCGCCGTGAGCGAGACGTTGTTTTGCGTACTTAAATGCCGACTGCTGAAGGCAATGTCGTCCAGGCAATCGAGCCGCACGGCAAGACTATCGTTGACGAGGTACTTCAGCCCCACACCGATCGGCAGCGAGAGCGAAGTTACGTGGTAGGTCTGGTCGAGCCGGTCGGCAAAGCGGACGTTCGTTATACCCATGCCCGTCAGGAAATAGGGCCGCAGGCGGGTCTCGCCGCAGGGGTAGTAGAGGATGTCAACGTCCCATTGGAACAAATCGCCGTTGCGGTGATCGAGGTGCGAGTTCAGCGGGTTGGCGGGATCGATGCCGGCGGCCGCGTCGGCGGCCGCACGAGCTTGGACTGCCGGGTCGCTATCGTAAACTTTCATCGAGCCAAAAGCGAATCGCATTTCGGAACCAAAATGCGTGTCGATGTCCCAGCCGAGTCGCCAGCCGCCGTCAAAGCCGCTCGACATGCCGACCCAATCGTCAACCAACGGACTGCCTTCGACAAAGCCGGCAAAGCATCCGAGGGAAAGCGGGTGAGCGGTCCAGGGGGCGAACTGGGTCGCACTAGCCGGCAGTTTGAAGCAGTCGCCGAACGACCGCAGGGGATGGCCGCACAACCAATCGCAGCGCGGACAAAACAGTGGTCCGCTATCGCATCCTTCGTCTTGGCAAGACGGGGGGCAGGGGCAAGGTGCTTCCCTATCGGAATCGCAGTTTGGTCGTGGCGGACCTTGGCCCAACGCAACGGAGACAAAAAATGTCCCGGCGAATAGGAGTACTACGAAGGCAACTTTGCAGACGAGAGACAAAGGGAACCCCGGAATGAGGCGCAAACGGAGTTTTCCACGAAAAGCAACCGGGGATTATGCCGAGGTCGGCAGGGTGTGTCAATGCGAAGAGGGCGATGGCACTGCGGCTTTTCGCCTAGATTACCCATCTATCGTGGATTTCCGGCTCTTGAAGATCGAGGCCCGAGCCGCATGCAACCATTTTGCACGCTCGACAGATCCGACGATGTGCGTTCATCGCAAATCCCCTCACCCCCTGCACCTCTCCCGTTTACAGCAGAGGGGAGCCAGGCATTCCCAACAGATCATACAACCGCCGATCCGCCAGACTATCGATCACCAAGTTGGCCATGCTGAAATCCTGTCGGCGGCTGTGATCTCCCGGTACGGCGACGGTGAAGGCCCCGGCAGCCGCTGCGGCACGGCAGCCGTTTTGACTGTCTTCCAGCACGAGCATTTGCGAAGGAGGCACGCCCAAGCGATTGGCGGCAAGCAAATAAATTTCCGGATTCGGCTTGCCGTGGGTGATGTCTTCTGCGGTCAAGATGAAACGGAATCGCGGGACCAGCTTGAACGGCATCAGGCAGGCTTCGGCAAGACGGCGACTGCTGCTGGTAGCAATGGCCTTCGGCGTGTCGGCCTGCTCCAATGCAGCGAGCAAATCCAGCAAGCCGGGCATCGTGGCCAGATGATCGGCCAATATGCCGAGGAAGATTTCATTGCTTTCAGCGGCAATGGACTCCCACGGTTCGGTCAAGTTGTGCCAACCGATCATGGCTTCAAACGCCGCGCGAGGCGGTCGGCCCATCATGGCGTCTTTGAGTTCCGGTGTGAAGACGCGGCCGCGACGGGCAAGAAGCTCCGTTCCGGCCAAGGTATAGACGTCCTCGGTGTTGAACATGAGGCCATCCATGTCGAAGGTTACTGCAAGCATGGGGAGTGGGGACGGGGAGTGGGGAAGGAAGAATGGCACTTAACGCATTTTGTAGACGATGTAGTTGTCGTTTTGGTGGAGGACTGGGAGCGGTAAGAGTGGGGTGCTGACTTGGGTTACAAGATAATCGGCTTCGTACTTTGTGGCGAGTTGCTTGAGTCGCTCGGATCCGGCGTCGGCCATCGATTGGTAGAACCTGTCTTGCGGCGGCGGATTGTTTGTCGCATAGATGTCGTTGATCCGCTGCCACCAACCGACAAGGCTGGCGGCGTCCTGCGGGGTTTCTTTCCAGTTCACCACCTCGCCGCGTTCGGCATACCACTTGAACGTGGAGGCGGCGCGCGGAATCAGAAAACGAGCGCTCGACGGGATATTTCCCGATTCGTCCACCCAGCGACAAACCTCAAGCCAATCGCTATAGTTTTTGAGCTTATCGGCGCGCGGCCGCCGTGGAAACAGCGGACGCTGGGGATGGCCCGAGGCCCACAGGAATGTCGAACGCCAAGCAACACCATCGACTTGCCGCTCGGCGAAGGGGGGATCGGCGAAAAGTCGCAGTACGGCACAATCGGCCAGATGGAAGAGTGCGATGGCAACGACGAGCACCATTGCAACGCGCATCTTGCGGTACACCAGCCACCGCATCAAGGTTAGCGACAGCCCGAGCGGCACGGCCACATCGGCCAAACGATACCAGTAGAATCGCATCCAGCCGGCGGCCAGCACCTTATCGCGAAGGCTCAGTAGGCTGATGGCGGCTCCGATTAGTGCGATAGCGATTGCGGCGGCCGTGAACCGTTGCAGCCGCCTCGTACCGGGGCTGTTGGAAGCCGTTCGCCACAAGAGCAGCCAGAAGAGGACGAGCATGAGAAAGGGAAGCACGAAACCATCGGCCCAAAACTTCGTCGGGTCGAGATGATGCGGAAACCGCTCGAAGACATAAATCTGACGGGCTTTGGCGATTACCTGAGAATCGGCACCGCGATCGAGTTGTAGCGAAGGCAGGAGACCGGGGAGGGCGAGCGCGAAGGCGATGGCAGGAGGGATGAGAGATTGGGGATTAGCAATGAGGGAAGAGATACAACGTCCTCTTTCCGCCTTCCCCCTTCCGCCTTCGCCATCCCTTCCCATCCATACCAGTCCCGCCGCAACCGCCGCCCAACCGCCGACGAGGATGTGAAACGCCGATGCTACACCGAGCAGGAGCCACATGCGATTCCAATATCCATCGATCATGGCTTCGAGTGCCAGGAAGAGCAGGGCGAACGAGAACCCTTTGGCCTCCGCGCCGCCGACAACCCATTCACCGGCCATATTGAAGTGTTGGAGCAAGAAGAGGAAGAGCGTCGCCGCGATGACGGAGAGCCAAGCGCGCGGCACGACCGCTCTGCTAAGCCGTTGCCACGACCAAGCCAAGGCGGCCCAAGTTATCAGCCGCACGGTCCATGCCAGCGCGGTAGGCCGCAGCCACAGGGCCAGCCAGCCGACGCTGAAGTAAAACACGGAATGGGTATCGGACGTTTGCAGGAACCAATCGCCGCAGGCCCAATGCGGGTTCCAATAGTGGATTGCCTTGCCCAAGTAATAAGGCTCGTTCACTTCCGGCACCGGCCACGCACCTTGCACGCAGAAGACGGCAAAGATCAAAACGGATTCGAGGATGGCTTGGCGGCGAGACATTGAGAATGATATTGGCAAATCAGCCCGGAATTACCTCTCCGCGAATCATATCCTCAAAACTCTGACGGCGACGAATCAGGTTGGCGCGGCCCGCTTGAACCAACACCTCGGCGGCCAGCGGGCGGCTGTTGTAGTTGGAACCCATCACAAATCCATAGGCCCCGGCACATTCGATCACGAGCAATTGCCCCACTTCGGCCTCCGGCAAGTCGCGCGGAGAAACGAAGCCGCCTTCGGTCTGCGTAAAGATATCGCCCGACTCGCAGAGGGGGCCGCCCACTATGACCGTGCGTTCGGCTCGCACGGTGTCGTCGCGGGGAACGATCGACATGGGGTGGTGCGAGCCGTAAAGGATGGGCCGGGCAAGATTGTTGAAGCCGGCATCGAGCAGGTAAAAAAGATGTGCGCCCTGCCGCTTCACGGCGCGAATCTCAGCGACCAGGAAACCGCTTTCGGCGACGAGGTAGCGGCCGGGCTCGATCTCCAGCGAAATCTTGTGGCCGAAGCGTTCTTCGATCCGCTTGCGAAGTGCATTCCACAGCCCGAAGTGTGCCGATAGATCGACGTACGAATCGCCTTGGCGATAGACGGTGGGCAGTCCGCCGCCGGCACTGATGGAAGTTACGGAAGCCCCAACTTCGGCAACCGATTTCTCCATCGCCGCACAGACCTGCGAGAGGTGTTCCAAATCGGTGCCGGAGCCGATGTGCATGTGAACGCCGCTAACGACGATTCCATAGCGAGAGGCGATTTCCAGGCAATGTCCGATCTGCTCGTGCCAGATACCGTGCTTCGATTGATCGCCGCCGGTGTTTGTCTTGCGGCTGTGTCCGTGTCCGAAACCGGGATTGATGCGAAGCGTTATTGCGCGACCGGGTGCCCGACGACCGAGTTGTTCGATCATCTCCGGCGAGCCGCAATTGGCGTGGATGTTGTGCTCGACGCACAGATCGAGGGCTTCGCTGTCGAAGACATCGGCCGTATAGACGATTGGCGGAGCGGTAGCGGAACCGTCTGCATCGGCCTTATAACCGGCTGCTAGGGCGCGGTGAATCTCGCCTGCGCTGACTGCATCGACCAGCGCGCCGTGCCGACGCAGCAGGTCCAGCACCGCCAGATTGGAACATGCTTTCTGGGCATAGCGAACGTGGTCAAAAGCGGCCAAGTCGGAAAGCCGCTCAAGGATTATCGCGGCATCGTAGACGTACGTCGGCGTGCCAAACTGCCGAGCCAAATCCTCAACCGGGATGCCGGCGATTTGAGTTCGCGTGGTGGAGAATACGGGTAGGACGGGCATGGCAACGGGATTTTGAAATCGTTGGTTTGAAATCAATCGTAAGGCAGATCGGAAACCGTCCGTGTTGAAAATACAAAAGCCCTGCAAGTGCGGAAGAGTCCGTTCTTGCAGGGCTTGACGTTTACTTTTGCCTTGCGATCAGGGCGTTCCGCCGGCAGGAGCCCCTGCCGCGCCGCCACCGCCTGGCGCGGCCTCCGAGATAGCCTTGATGAGGCCCCCTTCGACGTTCCACCGCACGGAAACGCCGTTGGGAATCGACTTCGCCGTGAGTGAAATCTTATCCTTGCCCGGCGACTTGGCCAGCGACGCGGCAACCTTTTCGGCTTGCTCCTTCGCATTGGCGTCGGGCACAACCTTGGCAACGAATTGTGCGATCGGCAGTCCGGAGAAGACCATCTCCATCGGCAAAATTGCCTTGTCCGGCGTCTTCTTCGAGTCGTCGATGACTTGCTTGAGCAGATCGACCGGTTTCTTGCCCGCCGCCAGGAAGATATTGTTCTCGCCCAGGCCGATGACGATTTGTACGGTTTCGCCAAAAATGGCGGCCGCTTCCGGGTCCGGCACCGGCACGGTAACGACATGGAAGTTAATCCCTTCGTGCTTGTCGGCGTCGAGCTTGACCATTTTGCCGACGTTTGCATCGTCGGCAGCGACTTCCTTGACCAACTTCTTAACGACGCCTTCCAGCTTGACTCCATCCACGATCTTCATTCCAAAAGCTATCGCGAGCTTGTCGTCGAGGACGACAACGGCACCGCCATCGCTGACTTTCGATTCGATGGTCTTCGTCAAGACATCGAGGGCTTCGCCCAGTAGTTGCTTGGCGAGCGTTTTCTTTTCCTTGCTCAAATCTTCGTTGCCGTCGAGCTCCTTGTCGGCCGTGGTGCGAAGTTTGTCGAGCATTTTCTTGGCTTCGGCAACGTCGTCGTCATCGCTGGTGCCGGAAGAAAGCATCGTCATTGCAGCACCTTGAGCGACAAAGCCGGCCAGATTGCTCTTGGCATCCTTCAGCTTTGCCATCTTCGCGGCGGCCTTGGTGCCGTCGAGGGCCTTGAGTTCAAAATCGAGGAAGATGGAATTGCTCGCGGCTTCAACGCCCAGGCCGATTACCAATTCTTCCAGTTCCTTGCTCAACTCGGTTAGTTTCGCGAAGGCTTGCTTCATATTGTTGCTGCGCAACGCGAACATCTCTTCGCTCTCGTTGGGCTGCTGTTGCGAGGCCATGTCGAGAACCATCTTGGCCATGCCGAGATACTTCTCGCGGGTTGCGGCGGGCACGTTCTGGATCGAGGCTCGAATGCCGACGAGGTACTTCTTGGCCAGATCGGAAATCATCGCGGTCGGATCGGCAACGGCCGTCTTCAGGCCGTCCTTGCTGTCGGAAACGACGCCCCACTTGCCCTTCTGCGCGGCATACATCGTCTTGCCGCCATTGCCGGGAAGCTCATAGACGCCGTCGGCATCCGGGGCGAAGGGTTGGCCGGTGGCCGGATTCGGCACCACACCCATCAGAGCCTTCAAGTCGTCGGCGGGGATATAACCTTGTACCGTGGGCTGATCGTTCTCGCCCAGGAAAACCAACACGCCCCAGGGACGCGCCTTATCCAAACCGGCAAGGCCCTTGCCTTGCGTGCCCATGGCCACAAGGCCCTCGAGCATGCCGGCAAGCCCCGGTCGTCCGCTGACTTCGCCAATCGTCTTGACGTTGGCAATCAATTGGTCGTAGCCGGAAAAGGCCACAGTGAGTACCGGCTTGGGGGCTTCGGCAGCCGCTCTTTGCGCCGGAACAAACATCCCCAGGCCCAACAACAGCGCGACAGCGAGCGATATCCGCAGCAATTTCACGATTCATTCTCCTTGTTCATCAATCACGGTGGCAGTTTCTCCGTACGCGACGAAATGCCGCGAATCGAGAGAATCTAAGTTTACCGTTCTACCGCACGCCGGGCTAGTGGGCACGGCATGTCAAGAAAATCGCGGCGTTTTGTTGGCAACTGTTCTGGAAATCAACGCAGCTTTTTTGGTAAGATAGGGCCTCTGACCTAGGGCAAGACTCCGACGATTTCGAGGTTTGGACGATGAATACATTGGTTTTCCAGGTTGTGGCCGCGTTACTTTCCGCCGGCACGCCGGTAGCGGTTGAGAATCCCCTCTGCGAGGAACTTGTAAAACAGGGCATTACCATGCCAGACGGCACGAAGGTCGTGCTGACGCTGCCGGCCATGAAGGCCGGCTTGACCGCGCAAGAGCAGTCCCAAGTCATCACTCGGGTGGCAACACTCAGCAAGAATTCCGAAGAGACGTTTCTTGCCGACAATCCCGGAGCACCCGTTGCGATCAAGGTTCGCACAATCAGAAAGGGCGATGACTTTACTGTCCGCACGGTCGATGCATCGTTTGTCGTACGCGGTAAGTGGGAGGTGCTTACCAACAAAAAATTCGCCGATAAGATATTGCAAGCAAAGAAGGCCGACGACGCAAAGGAGGGCCAAAAGGATGCCCAAGCTGTATCTAAGGCCGGCACGCTCACCGATAGGGAACTCGCACTTCGCAAACTGACGGTGCGCCCGACCGAAAACCCAAAAGAGTGTTTCCTCTATACGACTTTTGGCATCATGGACCTCGTGGAAGTGAGTGCGACGCGGCACGTACTCGTAACGGAAACGCCCGATGGCGTCATCGTGGCGGCGATGATCGATCCGCGATTCGCTAAGGACAAGCCCTATCCCAATCAATGGCGGGAGATCAAGAAGGGCGCTTTGGGCAACATCGAGTTTGGCCCATCGCAACCTTATTCCGGGGCGGGCTTCTACGTTAAGGTGACGCGCCTTACCAAACCCGAAGACACCCTCTTCGTCGAGTACCATTGCGTCTACAACGAGCCGCACGGTTGGTTCGACGGTCAGAACACGCTCTCTGCACAACTGCCGAAAATGGTCCAGTACAAGGTCAAGGAGTTCCGCACGAAGTTGGCCAAAGAGCAAGCGAAGCCGTAAAGGCACTCATCTCGCGGCCGGACGAATACGTCTAGGCCGGGCCGTTGTGCATGAAGTGGACGTTGGACGTGTGCGCGCAGCGATGTCCAAGTCGCCCAGCGAGTGGACCGCGACGGTGTCGTTGCCGTGCGACAACTACGAGACCTTCCGGTTCCGCAGCTTCTCTTGGAGTTCGCTCGCCATCGCTGCAAGTCGCGGTAGATCCCATGCGCGCAACTCCTGCTCCGAGCTAACGGGCAAGTAGAGAAGCGGCTGAAGTGCTCGGATCAACTCAATCTTGCCTTTGATCTCGCCTTCGAGCTTGCCTTTAATCTCGCCTTGGCGTTCGCCTTCGAGGATGCCTTCGAGCTTGCCTTTAATCTCGCCTTGGCGTTCGCCTTCGAGGATGCCTTCGAGCTTGCCTTTGATCTCGCCTTGGCGTTCGCCTTCGAGGATGCCTTGGCGCATCCCTTCATCGATACCTTCTTGACGGGCGGCGCGCATCTTCCATTGGTGGTCTCGGATTGCCTTTTCGTTTTCGTCGTACATCGCTTTGTCCTCGGTTACTTGGCTGATCTTGATGATCGTTTCCGTTGCTAGCCGTATCGCCGGCTGCGGGAATAGCCTCCGC
>JANXOJ010000318.1 GCA_025353625.1 Planctomycetota bacterium
TTTCGGTTCCGATCTGGTCATGCCGTGCGATGTCGCTCACGACAGCGAGATCGACGTGGTAATGAAGAATCTGACGCAGCGCTGGGGCGGATTGGATGTGCTGGTCCACTCGGTGGGATTTGCCCCGCGCGAATCCGTTCAAGGCGATTTTCTCGATGCGCTAAGCCGGGAAGCCTTCGCCGTCGCACACGATATTTCCAGTTATAGCCTGGCCGGCCTGGCCAAAGCGGCGCGTCCGTTGATGCGCGATCATGCGTCGTCGATCTTGACCCTGTCGTATTTGGGCGCAGTCCGCGCAATGGCTAACTACAATGTCATGGGATTGGCCAAGGCGAGTCTGGAAGCCAACGTACGGTACCTCGCACGTTGCCTGGGACCCGAAGGCATCCGCGTCAACGGCATTTCCGCCGGACCGATCAAGACGTTGGCCGCGGCGGGTATTGCCGACTTCCGCAAGATGCTGCACCACGTTGAAGAAACAGCGCCGCTGCGCCGCTCGGTCACCATTGAGGATGTCGGCAATGGGCAGAGTTGCCGTGCCGGCAACTGTGATCGAGACGGCGTCGGTCACGGTATGCCCGATCACATGCAACAAGCTGTTGACGACCTTCATGTTCGTGAATTGGCCCGCGGCGGCATTTGTTGCCAGGGTGGTTGCGGTCAGCGACGCAGCCCCGGTAGCCGCGACGGCGAGCTGAATCTGGCTGGTGCCCGGATCGAAAAGTACCACCGGCCCGGTCAAGGCAATCGTCCCGGCTGCGGCATTCGCCGTTGCTACGATGTTGAGCCCGGCAGCATTGATTGCCGCGGCAATCGATTGCGCGATGACGGCTGCCGTATTCAAGGCCGTGTAAGGAATCAGCACCTGCCCGGCGGGAAGGACGGTACCCGCTGGGTCGAAGACGAACGTGGTGGGGATTAGCGCATTGCCTGTGAGGGTAAACGCATCTCCCGCATTGATCGATTGAACGGCGGAGACGACCTGGAGCGTGCTGCCAACGATGGAAATGGGACTGCTACCGAGGATAAACTGGCCGAGATTGGTCAAGACAACCGTGTTGCCGATCGCGTTTGCCGTGATGGTCAGGCCGGAAGCGTTGATCGCGGCGGCGATTTTCCCGGCAAGTATGGCTGCCGTGTCGGCGGCCGGGTTATCTTGGATAAAGACCGTCGTCGGCGTGTTGACGCCGCCGGCCTGATTAAAGATGAATTGAACGGTGTTCAATTGGTTGTCTTGAAGCGAAAAAGTCTGACCGTCGGCAATCGGCGGAAGCGCGCTGACCGACTTCAAAATGCGACCGGCACTGTATCGCTGGTCCATGGCCGTGGCGATGGCGTTGGCCACCTGATTGGCGGTCATGGCGGAGGTGATCCGCACCGGGACGACATTGGCCAATGCAAGCGTGGTGGCGACGTTACCGACGAATGCATAGCCAAAGCCATTGCCCTTCACGGTGACCGTCGTACCGACCGACAGCGTAATCCCCTCGGCCGCGTTGAGGATCACGCGATTCTGGTAGATATCGGCAAGGATGGTCGTGCCAAAGCTGTTCGCCAGATTCGCTGCGTTGACCGCCTGCTTGACGGCCACGGCAACGAGGTCTGTCGTTTCACCGAGTTGAATGAGAACCGGCAAGTTCGTTCCGGTGACCGCGCCGGTGGTCGTGAACTGAAAAGTTTGCAACGGCACGAGCACGCCGGTAAGGTCGCGGTGCATGACGGTGAACGTATCGCCGTTCTTGATCGAATCGCCGGCCACGTTGGGCAGAATCAGCGACGCACCCATATCGAATTCGAACGTCTGGCCGTCGGAGATGAAAGTATCGCCGTCGTTGATCTGGTTGCCCGGCAGCGCGGTCATGTAGGCACCGTTGAACATCGCACTCGTGCCGCCCGTGGTCGGATTGCCGAGCACGTCGCGCTGGGCGTTGGCGGCACCGTTGGCGTCGCCGATCTCCATATCTCCGGCGGTCGAGAAATCGAATCGAAGGCGGACGTTCGCCCTTCCGGCAAACGCACCCAGTCCGAACACGCCTTGCTGCCATGCGCCGCCGCTATCGCCCAGGTCGGCCAGTTCCGTCCACGTTGCACCGTCGGCCGACGCGTAAACGCGAGCCGTATCGTGGGGCAAGTCGGCCGGGCCACCCTTGGCAAGGTTGTAATTGAAATAGAGCGTGGGAGCATCGGCCGCCGTGTAGTTGGTCAGGTCGAAGGTATGCGTTTGCAGCGTACCGGTGGCACCGTTGGGCAGATTGTAGGAATTGTACACGCCGGGATTCGTGAACAGGTAATTCGCGGCACCCGGCTGGTTGGAGATCGTCGTGGCCGCGGTTGGATCTTCCAGTCCGAAATAGAAGCTCGTGCCGCCGGCCACCGTATTGACGCCCGCCACGCGGAGACTATCCGGCGTCTGCGTCGTGCCGTGCCCGGCATCATTTCTCCTCTGATTGGTGACGTGCCATAGATTGTAGTCGAGCGTCGTGAAGGCCAGTCCGGTCACATTCCCGGCTGTCGCGACGGCAATGCTCGTGGCTCCGTTGAGGAATATCCCGTTTTGGACGACGCTATTGATGACGTTGCCTCCCACGGCAACCGGCGTCAGGGCGTACAAGATTCCGGTCGAAGAGACGGCAAAGAGCATGTTGGAATAGATTCCGTTCTCGACGTCTGGCGGGCCGGCGGTGAGGCCCTCAAATTTGACGTTGGCTCCGGTTGAATCCAGGATGGTGCCGATCCACTTCGCGGCGGCTCCGCCGCCCGCAAGTTGGATGTCGTTGGGAACGTAAGCGGGCGCATTTGGATTTCCCAGATCGGGAAGAGTTTTGAATTCGGGCGAATCCAAGTTTCCGATGATGTAGACGCCGCCGTTGTCGCTGACGGCATACATGCTGCCGCCGTTGTTCAAGTAGGCCATGCCGGTGATGTTGCCGCCGGGACCATTTCCGCCGACCGAAATGGGGCCTTCGGCGATGGGGGCGACCGAGGTCGAGGCATTGGTCAAATCGACATTGTCACCGTCGATAGTGCCGGTGGTCGTGAATCCCGGAAAATCGATCCCGGCCTTGGTCACGGCGGCAGCGATTTCTTGGGCGATGGTCGTTGCCGAATCGCCGGCCCCGAAGCTAATCATTTCGTGCGTGGGAGGCGGCACGGCCTGCGAGCCGGACATGCTCAGCGGCGCATTCGCGCCGGTCGTGTTGTTGGCTCCCAATCTCCAAGTCCAGGTGGCACCCCAGAACGAAAGCGTGTCTTCGACCTGATTGGTGAAGCCGGTCGCGTCCTTCCACGTCATAATGCCGTTGTCGAATCCGCCGGCGGTGACGGCCGTGTTGGAGAGTGCCACGATGCCGTTGCCGTTATTGATGCCGCCCAGTTCCTGGCTGATGTCGAGCGACGCCGTGAAGGGAAGTGCCGCCGAGGTTGCCGTATTGATGGCCCGAACGACCGTTAGGGCGGTGGTTGTGCCCAGGTTGACCGTGATCGTCAAGACTCCGCCAGCGAATGCCACCGTGGCCGTATTGCCCACCAAAGCACCCGCCACGACGTTGACCTGGACGCCGTTTCCGGCCGCGCCGACATCGAGCGCACGAATGTTGAAATCGGCATTGGCCAACCCGGCGTAATGCACCAGAGCCGTGGCTTGCCCAAATTGCGCGCTCGCCCCGCCAAAGGTGATCCGCGCGTCGCCTTGATTGTTGCGGTTCGAGAAGCCGACGTGAACGTTCGGCATTTGCGCCTGGACGATCTTTTGGATCTGGGCGCCGAAGTCAACCGGCCAAGGGTAAGCCTGCGACAAATCGGCATTCGTGGGCGGGACGGCGGCGACTTCATAATTTACGCCCGCCAGGTTCCTGAAGGCGTCGTAGGTTTCCTTGTAGGGGA
>JANXOJ010000157.1 GCA_025353625.1 Planctomycetota bacterium
CCGGGGTGCGGCAGGCCGTTGGCCGTGGGCGGGCCTTCGTAGAAGACAAAGGCCGGGGCGTCGCTACGAACGGCGAGCGTTTTCTCGTAGATTCCCCGCTCCTTCCAAAAGCGGATGGTCTTCTCTTCCTGCTTGGGCAGGGAAACCGAACTTTCGACGGGATCAAACATGGGGCAATGTGTCGCGAGCAAAGGTAAAGTAGCAATAGACCAGGGCGGGGGGGGAGACGCAAGTCTCCTTCATGGCTGTCCCTCTGCCGCCACAATCCCCATCACGATCCTTCGCAGGTTCGGCTCGGCTCGTGCGGCGGTGGCGAGAATCTCGGGGATGTTCGCTGGCTTCAAGGCGTCCGGCAGGCACATATCGGTGACGATCGAGAGGCCCAGCACGCGCATTCCGGAGTGAACGGCGACAAGTACCTCCGGCACGGTGGACATGCCGACGACATCGGCACCGATCGTGCGCAGAAAACGATACTCGGCCCGCGTTTCCAGATTGGGGCCGGTGACGGCGACGTACACGCCCTTATGGGCAACGAAGTTTTCGCGGCGTGCGATTTCCAAGGCCCGATCGATAAGCTCGCGATCGTAGGGGGCACACATATCGGGGAACCGGGGGCCGAGGCGATCGTCGTTGGGTCCGACGAGCGGATTGCCGTTCATCAGGTTGATGTGGTCTTCGATGACCACGATATCGCCCTGGGTGTAATTTGGATTCATGCCGCCACAGGCATTGGAAACGATCAACAGTTCCGCGCCCAGGGCTTTCATCACGCGGACGGGGAAAGTAATTTCCGCGAGCGAATATCCTTCGTAGGCATGAAAACGGCCCTCCATGGCCACGACGTGGGATCCATCCAGTTTGCCGCAGACGAGTTGCCCCGCGTGGCCGACGACGGTCGAACGCGGAAAGTGCGGGAGGTCGGCGTAGTCGATCGTTGCTTCGGATTCGATTTGCTGAGCAAGGCTTCCCAGCCCAGTGCCGAGGATTATACCGATTCTTGGCTCGCCATTCCATCGGCCACGAATGGCATTTACCGTTTGCTCGATTTGCTCGGCGAGTGGCTCCATGTTTACTCGTCTTCCTCGACTTCCCCGGGGACAAAATCGTCCCCTTCGCCGCTCTCTTCGGCGTCGTCGTCACCGTCTTCATCGAGGTCATCGCCGAACTCGTCGTCGAAGTCTTCTTCAAAGTCGTCGTCGAAATCGTCGTCGAAGTCATCGTCGTCGAATTCCTCGATGTCGCCATCTTCGTCTCCGCCAGAAACTGCGCGATTTGGGGCCGACCACGACAGTTCGTAAGCACGGTGTTTGCCCGACGAAGCGGCCGGAATACCAGGAAGCAGGCTCGAGGTGGACATGAATAAATCTCGCTAGGGAGTGCAAGGATACAACAACGGGTCCAACTGCCAAATTGTTATGGCTGACGCGGTGGTTTGTCAACCGCACCCCACTAAAGAATTTTTCGCGGAAAGCGTCCCGAGATTCTCCTGGCACCGAGCATCGCGCTTCCAAGCGATCTGCCGAACGTAGCCTATTGAGCTCGCTGTGGCTTCATAATCGCTGCGTGGGGGGGTAGGCCGCGCGATGTGCGGCCGACATCGATTCTCACCTGCTGACCATCCGAGCTCGGCAGAGACACTTCCGTCGAAGTCGCAACGAGCGAACGCGGCAAACGCTCCTCAATGGCGGCTGCCTCGATCCTTTTGCCCTGTTTCCCATAAAGCAAATAGAGTTGGTGCAGAAGTCGGACAGAGTCGGGATGGGCGGCCAGTCCGGTTTCTAAGGCCGCGCGGGCTTCGTCGTCGCGCTGTTGCGATTGGAGGGCCAGGCTGAGGCAAACCGATGCGATATCGCGCACCTCGCACAGATGCCAAACGTTCGTAGTTACCCGCCCGAAACGCACCGCTGCGTCAAATGCTCGAACGGCCAAGTCCACCCGCCCGCGAACGAGCATGTAATTGCCCAGGGCCAAAAGCAATTGCATGTCGAAAGGGAATGATTCCAACGCATCCAGACAGGCCGTTAATTGGTTCGCATGCAAATCGGGCTCATCGTCAAACGTCGTCAAAAGGCTGTAGTAAGCCTCCAATCGAAGCGTGGAATCCGCCGGTGCGGCCGAGGCGGCTTGCCGCAAGACCGTTCGTGCTTGCTCGAAGTCGCCGAGGACACTGTGGGCCTCGCCAGCGACCAAAAGTGGGACGGAACCCTGGTCGCCGCCGCAAATTTCCAGTTCGGCTAAGGCAAGATCGCGCCGTGCCTTTGCTAATGTGCGTTCAACCTCATGCTGACGGGGGTGGCGAATAATCCGTCCTGGGGCCTCGGCAACTTCCGACGATGCGGCAAGCGAGGCAAATTCAAGTGATTCGCGAACGCGGCCGGTATACTGTAAATTCAGATGGGATGGCACTAACCGAGCTTGTCGGCATTGTTCAGCGGAAACAGCCGGCTGATTTGACGGAACCTCAACCCACAGGGAGTGAACGTTCGAGCGGTTTGCCTCTTCCGTTACGAATCGACGTAGCTCGATGGCGGAATCGCGGCCAATCGTCTCGCCGGCGTCGAGCCAAAGTACCCAGTCTCCAGTCACAAACTTCATACAGTGGTTGCGAGCGGCAGCAAAATCGTCGGCCCAGGCCTTTTTGTGGACAATTGCTCCAAGCCGCTTGGCAAGCTTGATCGTCTGATCGGTCGAGCCCGTGTCGAGAACGACGATTTCGTCGGCGATTTCACGGACGCTCTCCATGGAATCGGCCAAAACGTCTTGCTCGTCGCGCACAATCATGGCCACGGAAAGCCGCAGCCGTTGCAACGTTTCGTTGAGAGTTTTCATGTGCCTTCCCTGGCAATTTGATGGGCCGCCGGCTTGGCTGCCGTTCCACGCCGGCCACTTCGTTGACCTCGGAACCAACGGCAACGGAGTACCGATACGCGATTGCCGTTGGCTCCGGATTAAACGAGGTGGACATAGCACCACCCAATATGAGTATCCGTCTCACGGCACCGTTTGGCAACCACTGGGGCACTGTACCGTGACGGCAAGAAAGTTTGAAGGCTGATTTCTCAATATCTTCGTTAAATTGGCAGATTTTTCCGATCCGGCCCCTTGTCCTAAAGGTATCGCATCGTACGATGGTAGCAACCCAAGGAGGTTTCTATGAAACGACGACAATTCTTGTCCGGCTCCCTGACTGCCAGCGTGGGAATGGTTCTGGGCGGTACCGTTCGGCCGGGTCAGGCAGCAGATCAACCAATCCGCCCCGTAAAACGACAAAAAGGAGATTCTAAAATGAGTTTCGTGCAACCGGAGCTTCCGTATAGCCTTGGTGCGTTGCAGCCCTTCCTACATGAAGAGCAGATGCAATTCCACTACGGAAAGCATCAGGCGGCCTATTTCACTAAGCTGAATGTCTTGCTCGATGGCAAGCCGGAAGCCAAGTCGCCGTTAAAAGAAGTGATCGTCGGCGCGGCGGCGGGCCCCATTTTCAATAATGCGGCCCAGGCCTGGAATCACGATTTCTTTTGGCACTGTATGTCGCCCACCGGCGGCGGCGACCCCAAGGGGGACGTACTCAAGGCCATCGACCGCGATTTTGGCGGCTACGACAAGTTCAAGCAGACGTTCTCCGAGAAAGCGGCCAACCTGTTCGGATCCGGCTGGGCATGGCTTGCGGCCGATAAGTCGGGCAAGTTGGAAATCATGGCTTTGAAGGATGCCGATACGCCGCTGAAGCACGAGCGGACCCCAATTCTCACGCTCGACGTATGGGAACACGCCTACTACATCGATTACCGCAACCTGCGGCCCAAGTTCATTGAGGGCTTCTGGTCCAAGGTGAATTGGGACTTTGCTGCGAAGAACCTGGATGATTCGTCGAAGTAGTCCGATCGCCTTTTTGATACAACAAAGTAAGCCGCGCTCCGAAGGGGTCGCGGCTTTTTTCGTGTCCGTGAAGAATTAAGCGGACGTGAAGAATTAATAGGCGCAAAAGAAGAGCCGAACCTGAAAACAGGTTCGGCTCATTGTTTAAGTAAACCGCGACGCGATGACCGAGTCAATTCGCGATCGCTTTCACGCTATTTCCAAACGCGATATTTGCCAAAACTTGGCACTCTACGTTCGGAATAAGCCAGAACTACTTGGGGGCAGCCGGAGCAGCCGGTGCGGCGGCAGCCGGGGCCGGAGCAGCCGGAGCCGCTGCGGCGGGAGCCGGAGCCGGAGGAGCCGATGCGGCAGCGGGGGCCGGCGTCGGAGCCGCAGCCGATGGCGAAACTACGGCATCGGTCGAAGCCGACGAGCCGCCGCAGGACGACCCGCAGGACGATCCGCAGGACGAAGTCGAACCACAGGAACTGCAAGACGGAGCAGCCTCACACGAGCTGCAAGACGAGCCGCCACAGGACGACCCACACGACGAAGACGACCCGCAGGAACTGCAAGACGGAGCAGCGGCGCACGAGCTGCAAGTCGGAGCAGCGGCACAGGAATTGCAAGTCGGAGCGGCTTCGGTCGGGCAGCAGCTCTTCTTGCAGCAGCGCCTGGCACGAATGCGATCCAACAAACGAGGATGGCAGCTCGCCGGAGCGGCCTCACAACAAGGAGCCGGAGCCGCACAACAAGGTGCTGCGGCCGGAGCCTCACAACAAGCGGACTTACGGCAGCGACCGCAAGCGGACGCCGAGTTGGCATCGCCCATCAGGACAATGCCGAGTACCGCAACAAACAGTGCGGCGCACAAAAGACTGGTGCGATTCATTCGAGAAACCTCCAAAAAACAGATACCGTAGCGTTTACAATATCCGCAACCGCCGTCACCAGTTTATTTGTTCCCGGCCCTGACGGCTTCAACCGGGAACAGACGGTCGCTCACGCGATGCACCAAAGTGCTGATCAACTCGTATCGCACGATTCATGCGGCGAACTGTTCAGCCTGTGGTTTCGAACACAAAGCGTTAGAACGATAAGCTAGCATTGCCACACCTGATGTCAACCAGGGGGACCGCGGAATATAACCGTCCTGGGTCAACCGGGTTGTCTGGGGGCAATCTAGCATTGATAGGGAAGTTTACACCACGCTCAAATCGCCACAACCCCTTGCCATAGAAAAAGGGGAGAACTCCGCTTGGAAGCCTCCCCTGTGTGCGAACGTAAACTATTTAGCTGGTGGATGTTGCGGTCTATGTCGAGCCGCCGGACAATTTTCAAAAATAAATCACCTTGCACCACAACAAGAGGGGTAATCCTCGGGTCGAATTGTGCATCGCATTGCGAATGTCAGCCCTATCGACGAAAGGCGTCCTGGGGCTTCTTCTCCGCTTGGAATGCGTCTGCTTTCTCGGCCGGACTGCCAGGCTCGGGTTTGGTGCGGCGAACGATTTCGTCGCGGAGCCACTGCTGTTTCTTCGCCATGTCGGCTGGATCTTCAAAATTCAGCAACAGCGGCTCTTCATTCTCAAAGACAATTGCTGCCACGCCAGCGACTCGCCAACCTTCGCTCTCGCGTCGACATACCCATAGTGCTTTGTCCGTTCGCGGCTGTCCGCTTTCATCTAAATCGGTCCACTTGCAAGCCACGCGCGCACCATCTTCGCCCAAGAATTCCGTTTCGCCAACCTCAAAATGCGCCGTGTCGCTCGCGGGGGGCGTAGGGCTGCGGTTCGTTTCGACCGCCTTTTGATGGGCCGCTTTCGTTAGCAGGCTCATCGCCTTATCGTCGCTTCCAGCGCGGATTGCGTCGAGAAACGCGGTAACAACTAGCTTAGGATCCTGCTGCGCGCCGTTTGCCGCCGTGCTGGTACTATTCAGGTTGGACGCCGGCGGAGCCTGCGCGCTACCGTTATCCGATGACTTGCTACAACCGCCTGCAATCAACGCCAGGGCAATAACGCCCAGGATACTCGACCTCGACCACATGATGAGTCTCCTCGCACAATGTCCGTAAATAGTTAAGTGAGATAACTGAAAGGCGGCGGAGTCTCGCACGAATCAAGCTAGGGGTCAAGGGCAATGGACGGCTGCGGAAACATTCGACCTACCCGTTATGTGCTCAACGCACAACCCAGATTAAAATTCGACAAATCAACAAATCGGCCTAAATAACCGCCCTTGCCTGAAATTGTCAATTCGGTATATACTGCCCCAGCCTGTGGGGCCAATCGGACCCAAAACCCGCCGGGCGTGCATTCTTGCCGGTTTAAGGAGAAACCGCGATGAGTTGGAATGGATTCCGTAATTATATGGTTGTCCCCCGTAGTTGGCAGACCCGCTTGGGTGCCATCCTTGGGGGGCTTTGTGTTCTGGCCATCTGTGGCGCAATCCGCTATGGCTGGGGCAGTTTGTCGGCTAAGGCCCAAGTTGCCGCCGAACCGGCCGCATCGCTGCCTGCTCCCACACAGCAAGCGGGCGAAGAGGCTAGGCCTCGCTCAGGTGCCGCCGCACCACTTCGCCAAGCCATACCGGAAGTCGTGGCAATGGTCAACGGCCACCCTATTTCGCGGCAGGAATTGGCCGCCGAGTGCCGCGTTCACTACGGCAAGGAAGTGCTTGAGACAATGGTCAACAAGCATTTGATCCTCAGTGAATGCCAGAGGCTCAATATCTCCATCACGCGCCGCGAGATCGACTTCGAGATCGAGCAATTGGCCAAGAGTTTTAACCTGCCCGTCGAGCAATGGATGAAACTACTATGGCAGGAGCGCGGAATCAAACCCGATCAATACGCCAACGATATAATCTGGCCGAGCGTTGCCTTGCGCAAATTGGCGGGCAATCGGCTGGAAGTAACACAAACGGAGCTTAACGAAGCCTTCGAGATGGAGTACGGTCCGGCGATTCGAGCACGGATTATCATCTGTACGACGCCCGATAAGGCTCAGAAGGTCCAGTCCTTGGCCGCAGCTAAGCCGGACGACTTCGGCAATCTGGCGAAGGAATACTCGGAAGATGCCCCCAGTGCGAGTGTGAAAGGTCTGATCCAACCGATCCGCAAGCACGGTCCCTGCCCCGAGATCGAGCAGGTGGCATTTTCAATGTCTGACGGTCAGGTATCGCAGGTCATTCCCAGTGCTGGCCAGTTCGTGATTCTGAAGCGCGACGGACTGATCGAAGCCCGGCAGATCACCCTTGCGCAGGTCTCTCCGCGTCTGGAGAAGATCATCCGCGACCGCAAAATGCGCACGGTGGCCGGCGAGATATTCCAGCAATTACAAAAGCATACTCGCGTGCAAAACGTCTACAACGATGCTCGTCTTAGCCAGCAGCTTGGTGCCGGTGTCGTAGCCCTGATTAACGACGCGCCGATCTACTTGCGGCAACTCGACGAGGAGTGTATCTCACGTCATGGCGGCGACGTATTGCAGGGTTTAATTAGCCGGCGGCTCTTGGAACTGGCTTGCAAGCAAGGCAACGTCCAAGTCTCCGAGCAAGAGATCGACGCCGAGATCGCCAGTTCGGCCGTGCAGTTCGCAAAGCCCTTGGCCGATGGCTCGCCCGACGTAAAAGGTTGGCTTGCCAACGTCACCAAGCGGCAGGGCCTATCGGTCGACGTTTATCGCCACGATGCCGTTTGGCCAGCCGTTGCCTTGAAGAAGTTGGCCGTCGGCAAGATCGAAATCTCCGACGAAGATTTGAAGAAAGGTTTTGAAGCGAACTACGGCCCCCGCGTCCGCTGCCGCGCGATTGTGATGAACAATCTGCGTAAGGCACAAGACGTGTGGGCACAGGCCCGCAAGACGCCCAACGTCGATAGCTTCGGCGAATTGGCGACGAAGTACTCGATTGAAAGCTCCAGCCGCGCGCTGAAGGGCGAGGTGCCGCCAATCCGAAAGTATGGCGGCCAACAGAGCTTGGAGGACGAAGCCTTCGCGCTCAAGCCAGGCGAGCTTTCGGGCGTGATCCAACTGGAGGACAAGTTCGTGATCCTCTTTTGCGAAGGCTACACGAAGCCGATCGAAGTTGAGTTTGCCAGCGTGAAGAAGGATATCGTGGAAGACATCCGCGCGAAAAAGGAAGGGCTGGCGATGCACGATTACTTCGATCGCCTCCAGGAAACTTCAACCATCGATAACTTCCTCGATCCAGCGGCCAGCCGCTCGCCGGCCAGGACGGCAGCCAAAGAAGCTGGCCCGGCCGTGCCCGCCTCGTATCAGGCACCGGTGCGATAGTTTCCAACATGGCACTGCTCGGCGTACTCTCGATCGTGCAGATTGTATTTCTGCCGGGCTATTTGCTGGTCGGGGCTTTGCCGGTTCGCGTGGGGTTGCTGGGCACATTTGTGCTTTCGTTTGCGCTGAGCCTCGTGGCAAACCACGCAATGGTTGCCGGTCTCGTCGTCGCTGGAGTCTACTTCCCAGGCGTTGTCTACGCGATTTTTGCGGCGGAAAGTGCGGTTCTACTCTGGATGTGCCGCAAGTCCTTGCAGGGCAGCGTCTGGATTGCCCTCGAATCGGAGGCGCGTGAGTTTCTCGGCGTGCTCGAAGTGCGACGATTCCGGCATCGGCAAATTTTGTTGTCCATTGCGGTTGTCGTTATCGCGGCTTACACGGCTTTCAGCGTTGCGCAATGGGGCCAGATATTCCAGCAGTGGGACGCCGTCGTCTCTTGGAATCGCTGGGCCATCGACTGGGCCGGAAATCGCTTGCCCCATGCCACAAGCCTCTATCCGCAGTTGCTGCCGACCAACATCTCGCTGACGTATGTCTTCATGCAGTCGAGCGAGGTATGGTTTTTCGCCAAAGGGTTTCAATTCCTGTTCTGCCTGATGCTCTTGCTGGCGATGCTCGACGCGGCCCGAGCAACCGGCAACTTTGGCTACATACCGGGCGCGGTCTTTACCTATGGACTTCTCGTGGCCATTTTACGGTTTCGCATGTTGAGCAGCGGATATGCCGATATGCCGCTGGCGTTCCTATCGTTCGCCGCCATTTATACGTTGTTGCTAGCGCGGCGCGCCGACGATGCGGCCCAGCGATCGCGATTTCTAATCGTTGGCGCGATCCTTGCCGCCGGGGCGGCACTCACCAAGCAAACGGGCCTCTACATCGCCGGCCTCTACCCGCTGCT
>JANXOJ010000214.1 GCA_025353625.1 Planctomycetota bacterium
AAGCGGCCGCAAAAGCGGCCGCCGATCTCGTCCCCTCGGTCAAAGTTAGCGGTCGAGTCCAGTGGGACACCGACACTTTCGGCCAAAACGACAATAGCCTGGCCACCGCCGGCGATGCCCTCACGGGTTCCGAATTTCGGCGACTCTACTTGGCGGCTTCAGGCTCGATGTTCAAAGTCTTCGACTATAAGGCCGAGGTCGACTTGGTCCCAGCCCACGTAAGCTGGAAGGACGTCTATATCGAGGCCCACGATCTGCCCGTGGCGCAGAATATCTTGATCGGACATTTCTATACGCCCTTTGGCTTGGAGACGGAGAATGGCGATCTCAATCTAACCTTTATCGAGCGCAGCGTTTTGGATTCGCTGGGTGGCATTGGCAGCCGACATGCGGGCATCCGCATGTCCGGGCGATCCTTTGAGGACCGAGCTTGGTGGGGTATCGGCGTCTACGCGACCCAGAAGAACGAAGCTCCGCCGACATTTCCGGTCAGCGGTTTCGACGATAATGCCGGCACGTCGATCTATGGGCGAACGGCGTTCCTGCCTTGGTACGACGAGGCCACCAACGGTCGCGGACTGTGGCACGTCGGCGTGAGCGGCGAATACGGCAAGATTCCTACCATTCGCACCGCCGGCACCACGCGCTTCTCGCTTTCCGACAAGCCGGAAGCCGATCTTGCCCCGGTTGTCGTCACGACGGGCGACCTACCCGATGCCGATGCGGTCAGTGCGCTGAATACCGAAACGGCCCTGGTCTACGGCCCGCTGTCGATTCAGGCCGAGTACGAATGGATCCATGCCCATCGCACCACCACCGCCTCCCCGACGTTCGACGGCGGTTACGTCTATTGCAGTTACTTCCTGACCGGTGAGAACCGCGTCTACGACAAGACGCGCGGCGTCTTCGGACGGGTCTCTCCCAACGAAAACTTCTTTCGCGTTCGCGACGAGGATTGCTGCATCCAGACCGGAATGGGTGCGTGGGAAGTCGGATACCGCTGCTCGTACTTGAACCTCAACGATTCGGGCATTCAAGGCGGCCGACTCGTCGATCATACGATCGGCTTGAACTGGTATCAAACGCCTTATTGCAAGATGATGTTTGACTTGGTCCACTCGGACGTTACGGATATTAAGAAGGGCGGAGTGCTGAATACTGGCATTAGCAGCATGAATGCCTTCCTAACCCGCGTCCAGTTCGATTTCTAGTCGCCAATTTCAAAACAAAATTGCCCGTTTAAGGAAAGAAGAAAAAATGAAAACGATTACGTTATCCCTGGCGATGGGCCTCTTGATGGCCGGTCGCATCCTTGCCGCCGAGGCCAGTTGCGATCCGGCCGGCTGCGATCGCGGTGAAACCTGCGGCTCGTGCGGTTGCTGTTCCCATTGCGGCCAACATTGCGGTTGCGAGAAGTACTGCAAAGTCGTCCCCTACGTCAAAGAAATCAAAAAGATCGTATGGGTGGTGAAGTGCGAAGACTACTGCCGCAACCTGCCCGGCTGCCCAGGCGGAAACGACTGCTGCGACGACCCAAACGCCTGCGGTGCGGGAGGTTGCTGTGCCAGCGGGGGTTGTGCTAGCCAGGGTTGTGCCAGTGCCGGTTGTGCCAGTGCCAGTTGTGCCAGTGGCGGTTGCGAGTCGGGCTGCTGCTCGAGCTGCGGAAAAATGGGCTGCAACGGATGCTGCAAGTGCGATCCGTGCGCGGTAGAGCTTTGCAAGAAGCAGACTCCGCCCAAGTGTGGTTGCGTCCATACCAAGAAGATTTTGGAGAAGAAGGAGGTCGTCTGCAAGGTTCCTTCCTACAAGTGCATCGTATGCTATTGCTGTGCCAGTTGCGGCAATTGCGGCGGCACGTTGACTCCCGCATCGTCGAGCGGCGAACCCAAAGCGGCTCCGACCGAACCTGCTGCGGCACCCGCCGCTCCTGCTGCGGCACCCGCCGCTCCGGCTGCGGCACCGGCCGCTCCGGCGGCTCCTACGTTTCAAGCTCCGGAACCGAGCAAGCTGCCGCCGCCTCCCAAGGTTGGCCAGCGATTCCCTCGGCTGCCCGATCTGATGCGATATTAGAAGTGTCGAGTCGATCGCCTCTCGCCGCTGGTGGCGAGAGGCATTGGCACCATTGGGAAATCGATTCCAAATCGACCGCGCGTGTGCAAAGGGCAGTCTCTTCTCATTCCTTCGGGACGACTGCAAAGTCCAGATTTTTGAGGTGCAGGCCTCTCGCCTGACGCGATATATGCAGGCGGGACGCCTGCACCACAATTTCTCCCGTCAGTCCCTACAGGTCGCTGGACGAATTGCTTCGCGGCACCTATCATGGAACGTGCTGGCCGAGGCATTTTCCACTTCCCATTGCGGCAGCCGCATTGCCGAAAACTTGTAGCGCATGCACCTCATTCTATTCGCACTTCGACGACCCATAACCGTGGTGATTGCGCTCATCGCGATCGGGTTAAGCTGTCTCTTGGCGGTGCGGCAGATGCCGGTCGATATCTTCCCCAGCCTCAATCTACCGGTGATCTACGTTTGC
>JANXOJ010000218.1 GCA_025353625.1 Planctomycetota bacterium
CGGAAACGCACCGCGAGCCAAGCCCGTTAGTTGGGCCGATGACCATTGAGGATTGGAATCTACTCAATTGTCGCCACTGCGAGCTTCACCTGAGCTTTATCGTGCCGGAGTAGTTGCCTCACGCCGTGCGATCCGCCATCTCCTGCCCGACCATTTCTAGGTCGCTTTGATAGAAGCGGATCGCCTCGTTCGGGCTTAGGTTCAAAATCACTTGGCCGTCCGTCACCCAGCGGTCTTTGTCCAAGCGGAACACGCCGGTCCCGGCCTGGACGTTGCTCATAAGTTCCGTCGTTGACGAACCCAAATGGGTAATGTCTTCCAAAGCGACCGTCACGGCGACAAACGCCCTCAGCTCGCCCGTCACGCGGTGCCGAACGTAAGAAACCGAGTCATCGAATTCGCAGTTCGACCACCGCAGCATGTCGGGCTTGGCCTTGGGGCCAGCCAGCGAAATAAACTTGACCTCCAGCCACTCCCGCTGTTTGTGAAATTCCTTGCGTGCGTGGCTCAGGCGGGCTTCGCGGGCGGCTGCTTGAAAAGGCCGCCACATCAACAGTATCACTACTGCGATTAGCGAACACCCCACTGGAATCCAGAGCCAAGCCGAGGGCATAACCTTTCTCCCCTGCGATCGAACGATCTTACGGAAGCTGCTACTCCATTCTATCCCAATACGGTACCGGAACGCAAGCTCCCGCAACGAGCGTTTGGAAGATTTTGTGGTAGCGGTTTTCAGCATTCCAGGCAAACCCCGTCGGAAAAGTGCCCCGTTACCGTTCAAGATTTGATTGAAACGCCACGGAGGACCGTTCCCTTCAGGCTGTGGAACACCAGCCCAAGATCGGCTATACTGCCCCCTTCCGCCGCGCACGTTCCAGCCAGTTCCGCCCGATATGCTCACCTTTCTGCACGCCGCCGACATCCACCTCGATAGCCCTTTGCGGGGTTTGCAGAGATACGAAGGTGCCCCGGCGGACGAAATCCGCCAAGCGACTCGGCGGGCTTTGGAGAACCTCGTTCAATTAGCCATCGACCAGTCGGTCGCTTTTGTCCTCATCGCGGGCGACCTTTACGACGGCGATTGGAAGGATCATTGCACGGGTCTATTTTTCGTCTCGCAGATGGTCCGGCTCCGCGAGGCCAATATCCCGGTTATCGTGATTGCGGGAAATCACGATGCGATGAACAAAATGACGCGGACTTTGCCGTTGCCCGAGAACGTTCACATGCTCGACCACAAACGGCCGGAAACGATTCACCTCGAAGCGTTGGGCGTTGCAATCCACGGGCAGAGCTTCGCGACTCAAGCCGTCTTGGAAGACCTTTCGGCGACATACCCTTCGGCGGTGGGGGGGCAGTTAAATATCGGGCTTCTTCATACCTGTGCCACCGGCCGCGAGGGCCACGCAGCCTATGCCCCTTGCACCATCCCCGGTCTGGTTGCCAAGCAATACGACTATTGGGCCTTGGGGCACGTTCACGGGTTTGAAGTCCTGCATCGCATCGTGATTTCCGGCAATCACGATAACTGGGATATTGGCCTCGCGGAGCCGGACCATCTGCGAGACGAAAAATAGACCCGTGCAATGATCCTTCCAATCGCCGTCGTAAAGG
>JANXOJ010000349.1 GCA_025353625.1 Planctomycetota bacterium
TCCGCTTCGATCTTACCCTGTTCCTACCACCTATTATAGACGGAAATCAGCAGCGGAAGATTCCCAAATTGATAAAATTTGGCAGAGAATTTCCTTGGGCTGACCGAGCCGACGGCCTAACCGGATCGACAGCACGAACAACCCCAAGAACTATTCCACCCGTTGGGGTGGTGGCGCGAATTCACTGCGAACGAGCGGGACGGGGTACGTCACGAAAGGCCGAACGTACGAAAATTAGGTCGTGGAATTACGGCATGGCCTCAATGTTCTTTCTGCGCATTCAAAACTTTTCAGCCAGATGAAAGGAGAAGAAATTGGTAACCCTTCACGGGGTTCTGGCCTAGTCATACCTGCTGTAACGCATCTGCGGTGGCCTCGGTGAAGAAACGCTCGCACTCGCGGACGGCCTCGAGGTCGTTGAAGAGGGCCTCGCTGCTTGCGGCGATCCGCTCGACGACGTGCCGGCGGTAGTCGCGATCCGTGGCCACCTGCACCGCCTTGGCGACGTACTTTTCGGCAGAGTCGACGACCAAGTCCATCACGCCCATCTTCCGGTAACAGCCCTGCGTGACGCGGCCGACGATCAGTTCGCCCGGCCAGGTAACGACCGGCAGGTTGTACGAAAAGAGATCGTAGCACGTGCTGCCCGCCCCGTAGTGCGGCGGGTCGAGAACCACGTCGGCAAGCTGCAACAGCCGGCAGTAGTCATCGAACGACTGACGCGGCACGAAGACGATGCGGTCGGCCTGCGGGATGCGGCGAGCAAACCGCCGCCGCAGCAGGTCCGCCACGTGGCCCTGCCGAACGGCCAGCACGATCAGGCCCTTGGGATCGGCCGCGAGGATTCCTGCGGCCAGCGCGTCGAAATCGGGGTGAAGCTTGAGCGGGTTTTGCGGGCAGAGATAAAGCCGCCGTCCCTCCGGCAGGCCGAACTCGCCGGGCGTGGCGGGCCGCGTCGGCGGCAAGCGGTCCTGATAGCGAAAAAGCGTCCGCGACTTCCAGAGCCGCTCAGTATACTGGTCTTGCGAGTCGGGCGACTCGACCAGTTCGCTCGACATAAAGTAATTGATCGACGGCACGCCGCTCGTGATGGTCGAGCCCCACCCCGTGCATTGCACGGGCGCAAGCCGTCCGAAGGGCAGGAAGTAGTTCATGGAGTCGCTGCCGACCTCCCAGTAGTAGATCAGGTCGCATTGAACCTCGCGGATCTGCCGCGCCGCGTCCGGCAGCGAATCGTCGAACGGCACGACCCGCAGACCCGGCCGATGGATGCCCGCCTGGATCGTCTTCACGATGGCCCGCGAGCCAAGGACGACGGGCTCGACGCGCTCCGCATCGAGGCGTTCGACGATCCCCCGCATCGACTTGAGAAACATCCCCTCATGCCGCCGCGTGACCAGAATGCCCACCCGCAGCCGATCGCGATTCCCGCTGCCAGCACACGCGGGCATGTCGCGAAACCACGGCTCGTAAATCGCCGCGAACTGCTCCTTGAGCCGCCGCTGATTGCGGCCGTGGTACGAAAAGGCGAACCCCGGAAAGGCTGCCGCCTGCACGATTTCGTCCAAGGCTCCGCTCGCATCTGGCGGAGCGAGATGAATACTTCGCTCCACGCCCGCACAATAATCGTCGATCTCCCGTTGGTCCTCGAACACCACCGGCCCGCAGATCGCCGCCCGCAACCGCCAGAGCGTCCGCTTCGGCGACAGTGCGGCTGCCCGCTCGAAATGCGTCTGGGCCTCTGCCGAATGGTGTATCTCATCGCAGGCCAAGGCCAGATTGTAATGCGTCTTGGCTAGATCCTCATCTTGCCTCGCGGGCGGTTCACCCCGTCGCGCGTCGAGATAAAAACGAATCGCCTTGCGATAGGCTTCGGCTGCATCCTCAGTCTGGCCCGCAGCCAGTAGCGCATTGCCAACGTCGGTGATCGTCCGCAGCGACGGCACTTCGCCGGCCGTTTCCTGGGCCATGCGCACGGCCTCCTGATTCCGGCCCGTCCGTTCCAACAGCCGCACCATCCGCTTCCGCGCATCGCGATGCTGCGGATCGATGGCCAGTGCCTCTTCGAGTCGCTCCATCGCCCTTTCGAGCCGGTCGAGCATCGCCTCGGCCATGCCCAGATTGGCCAGGGCGTCGGCGTAGCGGGGGCGGATGGCGATGGCCCGCTCGAAGCTCTCGCGGGCCTCCTCGGCCCGTCCGAGCGAAAGCAAGGCCGCGCCGTGGTTGTTGTGGTAGACCGCCAAGCGAGGATCGCCGGCAATCGCACGGGCGATCAGTGCCAGGGCCTCGTCATGTCGCCCCTGTTGCTGGCGGATGACACCGAGCAAATGCAAAGCACCCGGATGCTCGCGCGCTATCGCCAATAATTGCTGGTAGACCTCTTCCGCTTCGGCCAAGCGACCACCCTGATGAAGTTCGATCCCTTGAGCCAATAGGACGTCGGCGTCCCGAGCGTTCATTTTGGCTTTTCCGGCGGTTTGAGTTCGCCGTTTTCGTAAAGCACGCGACCGCATTCAAAGATCAATCGGGTCCGAGGCAGTACCTTTTCGGTTTCTGTCATGTCTGTCTTCGGGTCGGACTTCGTCACATCCCGACAGGGCTTGGCCTCCAGTTTCTTACCTAGCTTGAAGTAAAACTCCTTGCCGAAGACATAGCCGCCTCCGTCTTCCGCAGCGATCATTGCAATGATCGGCCGTTGGGGATCATTCCACACGGGCTTCGGTTGCCACACGTTGCCCTTTGGCTCAACGGTGAATATCTCGCCGCTATCGAGAATAAAGAAGTAGAGCCCATTGGCACAGGCCAAATGATACGGCTTGTGGAACGTCGAAATAAAAGAACCAAGACGCTCCCACCGTCCTTCAAAATGAGGGAGTTTCGCCCGCGCCCGGGCAAATGTGTACTCGTAAACGTAAGTCTTTCCGCCAATCGTCACGACCATCACAAACCGGCTTGTCCCTTTCAAAACAAAATCAACGTCCTTAAAGAATCGCTGTTTGCTTGTATCGCCACGAATCACATCGTCGCCGGTCTCGTGATGGAGCCAATATATCCTTCTCAGTGTTATCTCGAGATTTTCATATGTCGCTGCATCCGAGGCCGCTTTGAAGTCCGACGGCAGGATCAACTCGGACATCGTTTCCGAGAAAGGAATTTCGTTGTCATTAACCAGCCGTGTCTTGAAGCGTGCGTCCTTAGTAAATGGTAGCCGAGCCAGAGTATACCCAGGACTAGCAAGTGACAACTCGTACTCCCTAACACTCGTAGCCCACAGATAGCCTTCTCCAAAGCGGTATTTGTGGAGTTGCGATCCGGAAATGAGTTTGTACTTGTCGCTCTTGCCTAACACGGTCTTGCCTGACAACGGGTGAGACCCCGTACTGTAATGTTCAAGATAGTGTACTAGGTCAGGGGCCCAGTTTTTGAGCGAAACGGCCGATTTACCGCTGCCGTCTATAGTTAGCCATGAGATCTCGTGCTCTGCGGATTGAGCGCATACAATTCGGCCATCACAATTGGCGGCATACGCAAGCTGAGAAGGATAGAATTCGACGTCACGCTCGGCCGGGCTTGCATGGAGAATCGCTACGGCCAGGAAAACATTGAGAGCTGACATGAAAGCCGTCCTTTCAAACAAACGCGGAAGTGCTGGCCTGGAGCCAAGGCTAGTTAAATACCTTGAGTCGGATCTTGGTCAGATCAACATTCTTTTCGATCAAAAGGACATTTCGCAGGTTGTTATCGACGGTCGTCCCCAGCACATACGTTGGGTTTACTGGCACACGCTTGTATAATTCAGTGTATCCATCGATGGCCTGGGTTTGCAAGTCGATAATTCGAGCCTTTTCGTCGCTGCCCGTATATTTCTTACCGTAGCTTGGGTCAAGCCATTGAATGTCCGGGATTGACGCCGATCCAAAGGCGTATTCCACAAAACCGTGATCCGTAAAATACGACAAGGGGTTCCCGACCGGGCCCTTGCCCGCGACGCCCGCTTGATCGGTCACATCGGCGTAGTTAAGGACGAACGAGTTTCCGACAACCGGCGAATCGGTAGAAAACACGTCCACATAAGGATGACTTGCAAGCTGGCTATTTAACTCGCCTTCAAATTGATATCCGGGGATACCTC
>JANXOJ010000353.1 GCA_025353625.1 Planctomycetota bacterium
TGCCGGACATTGGCGTCACGTCGGCGGATGAGGACATGGTGCTTTCCATCCGCGACGGCTCCAACACCGCGACGAGCGATGCCCCATTGGACGTGAAATACGATCTGAAAACCGGGCACTTCCTGAGCGCGGTAACGCAAAGTTCCGCAGTGCCTGTCACCTTTGTGTCCCCCTTTCCTTCTCGATTGACCTTGCCCAAAGCGGCAACCGTTGATACTCTTCCACCATGCTATTCTCGGGGAATGACCGCCGTAAGGGGGGCGGACGAGCCGATTGCGGGCCGATTGTCGCAGTCTGCGCGGGCTTCGTCGTGCTTCTTGTCGTCGGATGCGCTTTGACGCCCGACCTTTCACCAGGACCGAATCTTTCCCAGCGCGAGAAAGCCGGGGCGAGGGCTTCGTCGTCCACGGCGGTTCGAGTCAATACCGATCCGCAACCGTTGCCGATCGATGCCGATGGCCAACCGACCGGCGACGGCGCGCGATTGGCGAGCTATTCACAACCGTCGGCCCATCCGCGATGGGCGGCGATGGCCGAGGCTTGGTCGGACGACTCGGCCCATCGCTTGCCGCAGTTTACGCTCGATACGGATGGCCCCACGCGGCGACTTTTCGAGCCGACGAACGAAGGCCCCTGGTCGCCCGATCAGGCCGTACTGGCCTGGGCCGAGTTTCACGGCGATCTGGCGACCGTCCACAACATCCGCAATTCGGTCTACCTCACGCCGGACGACTATACGGTGCGGCTCTACGACAAGACGTTCGATCTCCGCCGGCTGAATTCCGTCGATTTCATCATCGTGCCGTTCAACGACAACCCGGCGATTGCCCATGTGATGATTAGCTTCGGCTTTGAAGGCAAGGATTTCCTGGTCAGCTCGGTCGAGATACGCAAGCGCAAGGGCCAGAAGTACAGCGCATTGACGGGGTTCTTCAACCAGTACACGATAATGTACGTCCTGGCCGACGAACGCGATGTGCTTTGGAAGGCCACAATCGGCTATCAGCAGGAAGCCTACATCTATCGAACCAAGGCAACCCCTCGACAAGCCCAAGAGATGTTCGCCGACGTGATGCGCCGCGCGAACAAGCTCGTTCGCGAGCCGGAGTTCTACAACACGCTGACGAACAACTGCACGACGAACGTCCGCGTGCACGTGAACCACTTGGCCCCCGACAAGGTGCCCTACGACTATCGCGTCCTCCTGCCGGGCTACAGCGACGAGCTGGCTTACGACCTGGGTTTGATCGAAACGCACGGCACGTTTGAAGAGACCAAGGCCGCCGCGAAGATCAACTTTAGTGCCTATTTGTATCGCGATGATCCAGAATTCTCGCGGAAGATTCGGGCGAAGTAGGGGCAGGCTTCAGCCTATAGGACGGACCTCCGAGTCCGTCCGCTCGGAGAGTGCCTGCTACTTGGTCGCAACCTCAAAAATTCCCTTGCAGAAGTCGGGCAGGTCGTCCGGGCGGCGGCTGCATACGAAGTGCCGATCGACCACGACCGACGCATCGGACCAAATCCCGCCGGCGTTGATGAGGTCGTCCTTGATGCCCGGCGAACCGGTGACGCGGACGCCGCGATAGACGTTGGCCGAGATGGGAATCCAACCGCCGTGGCAAATCGCGGCGATCAACTTGCCGGCGGCGTCAAAATCGCGGACCAGTTGCAGCACGTGCGGATCGCGGCGGAGCTTGTCGGGTGCCCAGCCACCGGCAATGATGATGCCGTGGAAGTCGGCGGCCTTCATCTCCGAGATATTGGCGTCGCAGACCGCCGGATAGCCGTGCTTGCCGCGCAGCTTCTGCCCATCGTGCGGCCCAGCCGTGACGACTTGCGCCCCGGCCTCAATCAAACGCAGCTTGGGATACCAATACTCCAAATCTTCGTAATCTTGGTCGAGGAGGAAGAGATAGCGGTGATTTGAAAGGGTAGCGTCTGCCGTCATTGAGGGTAACTCCGGGAGGGAGAGAAAACTTGAGTGAAAATTTATTGCAAAGCATTCGCCTTCAGCGTAACGCTTGAAGTTGGCCCCGCGTGCAGATAATCGGGCTCCGATGTACTTCGTGCGAAAACTTTTTCAAATAGGCCATTCGCGCCTACTCAGATGGCTCGGTAATTTTCTTCATATAGCCGCCGATCCGTGCTTGTAAATCGAGAATGTTCTGCCACTGCCGCTGGTCGATGGTGAGTCGGTCGCCCTTTTCTTTCTTGACCGATTGGATGAGCCCTCGCAGCCGCAGATGGAAATAGTGCAGTAACTCGCCCAACTCGGCCGCTTGGCCGGGGTAAAGCGAACCGGGCAATTCTGGCGGCGACAAGGCATGCAGTAGTTCCTGCAATTCGCCTTCGGTGCCGGCAGCCAATTCTAAATCGAGTGCCATCGCGCTTTCGTGTTCCGTCAGTTCATCGTTATCGAGAAGAATGGCACCCGAGCGGTCGCCGTTACGAAGCAAAGCTAATCGCTGGGCGATCTCATCGCGCGATCCGACGACGATCACCGTTCGGCCCATGGCGATAACGTCGCCGGGCCGCACGAGGCACAAGTGAATGTTCTCGCCGTTGACCTTGGTGCCGTTGGTGCTTTCCAAGTCGGTCAGCACGAGCTTGCCTTCATCTTCTTGGATTTTCAGATGAAAGCGGCTGACGCGCTCGTCGTTGAGTTGGACCGGGTTGCCATCCTCGCGACCAACGGTCAATGGCGTGGGGATGTCATCAAAATCCCGGCCGTGATCGGCCCCGTCCAAGACCCGTAAGGTAACTAACGCCATGCTCTTCCGCCTAAAAGCACCTTGCACGCCTTCCGTTTCGCCTACGATGGCAGGGGTGAGGGGCGTGAAAGTTAATGGAAACTCAAAAATGCCGATATTCGGGGCTAGCGCACACCAACCCTCATAATGCTTTTGTAGCATGGATGAAAGCCGTTGGTCAAGTCGCTTCACACGCCGGATAGGCCGGATAGGCCGGATTATGCGTAAAGATGCTCCAAACGCTACGCAAGATGGCCAAATTGCCGATCGGTCGAGTATAATGGCATTTTCAGCCACGGACAACGGACAACGATATAATGAGTGCGATTAAACGGATTTTGGTCACCGGCGGTGCAGGCTTTCTCGGTTCCCATCTTTGCGAACGCCTCGTCGCCGCCGGGCACGACGTGATCTGTCTCGACAATTTCTTCACGAGTCAGAAGTCGAACGTGAGCCACCTTCTGGGCAAGCCCAACTTCGAGTTGATTCGCCACGATATAACCGTGCCGATATTGCTGGAAGTCGACGAAATCTACAACCTCGCCTGCCCCGCCGCACCCGGCCACTATCAGTACAACCCCATCAAGACGATGAAGACCTCGGTACTTGGCGCGATCCACGTGCTGGGGATGGCCAAACGTTGCCGAGCGAAGGTTTTGCAAGCATCGACGAGCGAAGTCTACGGCGACCCACAGGTACACCCACAGCCGGAAAGCTATCGCGGATCGGTCAATCCGATTGGCCCCCGCGCCTGCTACGACGAAGGCAAACGCGCCGCCGAGACGCTCTTCATGGACTACCACCGCAGCAACGGAATCAACATCCGCATCGTGCGCATTTTCAACACCTACGGACCGCGCATGCACCCCTACGACGGTCGCGTGATTTCCAACTTCATCCGGCAAGCAATTCAAGGCGAGGATATTACCATTTTCGGCGACGGCAAACAAACGCGGTCGTTTTGCTACCGCGACGATCTAATCGACGGCTTCATCCGCATGATGAACGGCCCCGATGACTTTTGCGGCCCCGTCAACCTCGGCAACCCGGGCGAATTTACGATTCGGGAATTGGCGGAAATTGTGATTGAGCTTACGGGCTCCAAGGCCAAGTTGGTTGCCCGCCCCCTACCCGCCGACGACCCGACGCAACGCCGTCCCGATATCGCGCTGGCAACGAGCCGGCTTGGCTGGCAGCCGACGATCGCCTTGCGCGAGGGCTTGCAGATGACGATCGACTGGTTTCGATCGATCGACATCACCGAGTACCGCCCGCCGACGCCGAATTATTGAGAGCGGCGGCATCCGAAGCCGTCCCGTCAAGTTGCCCACTGGATTTGTGATCCGGTATCAGAGTTTTCCGGAACCGTCGCGGATACTGGCGACGGCAATCATGGCCGGAGCGGGTTTGATGCCGAATAAATTGACCAACATTTGGGTGCCGTTACCCGAGAAAACTTTTCGGATTGCCTCTAACTTCGGGAATCGCATCGTCTGCGGATGATGTTCAATTGCTGCTGCCGCGTTAGCGGCCAAACGCGAGTAGCCGTGGATGGAGCGAATCGCAATACCCTAGGCATCAAGTTAAGAGAGTATTGGCATTGAATAAAAGCGGGAAGTCCTAACAATCACCAGGTAACGACAACGAGGGATTGGAAGAAGGAGCTTCCCGTGAACATTATAGCCAAGGTAGGTGCTGCATTGCAGCATGTTTTGGAGAAAACGCAACTGCGGAAGCCCAGGCAGGCAAGGTAATTCAGCGACGTCGCAAGTTTGGCGAGTGCTCCTTGCTGAAGACATTTGTGTTGGGCTTCCGACAAAATCCGGAGGCAAGCGACGAGGAGTTGGCGCAAATAGCAGCCCAGTGCAATGCTGCGATAACGCCACGGGCGATTAATCA
>JANXOJ010000358.1 GCA_025353625.1 Planctomycetota bacterium
TCTTTAAGAATACCGAACAGGTTGGCGGCATGTTCGGTATTCTTAAAGACGTAGCTGGTCGTCTGATGGATCGGCATCGCGCGGGAGCCGGTGGCCGGGTCGGGCTGCTGTCCGGCGTGCAATGCTAGCGTGCCAAGCCCAAGTGGGCGGGGAGTTTCGTTGGCCATGATCGGTTCCTCTTTAAGGGGGATGCGTTACGTTTGGTAACATTATCGTTCATTGAAACGTGCCGTCAATGCACCGGCGGGCGGAAGCAGGCCTCCGGGTTGACAGAAGTGCCTTATTGCCAATCGCCCGGAAGTGTGATAGGATTACGGGGGGTTTGGCTCCCGCGCCTCGTCTATCGTACTTCTTTATTTTCCAACCATGACTCGGGCGATATCTCGGAAACCTGGTTTCACGCTCGTTGAGCTACTGGTGGTTATTGCCATCATTGGTGTTCTCATCGGTCTGCTGTTGCCTGCGATCCAAGCGGCGCGGGAAGCTGGGCGAAGAACGCTTTGCCAGAATAATCTCAAGCAATATGGTCTCGCATTGCACGCGTTCCACAGCGATTATGGAACGTTCCCGATCGGAAATGTCGAGCCGCCCGATCGATACTTTGATCAAACGGGTGGATGGTGGGGATTCCAAGCTCGACTTCTACCCTACCTGGAGGCGAAATATATTTACGACCTTTGCAATTTCAACTACCACGGTAACTGCTTTGAATGGATGGCACGAAAGCCAAAAGGAATGGATCCGGCAGCAATGATTTTGGGTCACGACAAATGCCCCGACGACCCGCTACGAGATCAATTGTATCACGACCAAACCTACGGTGACTACGGTTGCACAAACTATCTCGGTGTGATGGGAACCTCGGCTACTGCCAATGATGGCATCCTCTTGCACGGCAAAGTCAACAAGACGATCAGCCTATTAAAGATCACGGACGGTGCCTCGCACACGATCATCATGGGTGAACGCGGCATTAGCAACGCGCTATACGGTTGGCCTTACTGCGGTGCGGGCGATATGAATGGAAACGGTGAGGGCGACAACCTGATGTCGACGCGAATCGGCCTTTCGCCCGGCTTGCCGGACGGAAACCACGACTACCACTTCTGGAGCTACCATCCCAACATATCTCAATTTATTTGGGCAGACGGTTCGGGGCAGCCCTTGTCGTACGACATTGATTTCAGGGTTTTTCAGGCACTCTCGACGCGCGCCGGCGGAGAAAATGTTTCGCCGTGAAACGAATTCAACGTCACCGCATTAAAAGAGCGGTTCCGTCTTGCGTAAGAACTCGCAACCGATCCGCCATTCCTGATCGGGCCCCACATCCGGCTCGAAGTGTGCGGCTTTCGCTTGCACGAAAATTACCTCCGGCATGCGTCCCAAAATAAATAAAGGTGCAGTACCCCGACGGCGGCGAGCTGGGATAATAGAAAGAAATGCCTCCGCGCGAGATGTCGATGCACTGGACCGCCTCGAACATCTCCTTCGTCGGCAGAATCGGTTCCTCGTGGAAGGCGACGAGCTGTGTGACGGGATAGTGCCAGCGAGCATCCGCCCGTGCCTCGTTCGGAAATGCCTCTTGCGGCCCCTGCTCGAACGGTTGCACGATGCGCGAAATCTCGGGGTCGCATCGCATCGGTTGGTTTTCTAATTGCGTTGCCATAGGTTCAAATGTAGCATCTACTTGCGTTGGGACACGTCGGAGCAGCAGGAGGAAGTCGATTTTCCCCCCGCGCACGCCGTTAAATCGTTGCAATTGTCAAAAACCGACGAATCGCCTCCCCTTTCAAAAGCAAATCCGCTAAAATGTCCCGTTTATCGCAGACATTCACGGAGCAACGACATGGCCCGCATCCTGGTCACCAGTGCCCTGCCTTATGCCAACGGCCCAATCCACCTAGGGCACCTGGTCGAATATATCCAAACCGATATCTGGGTCCGCTTTCAGAAGCTGCACGGTCGGCGCTGCATTTACGTCTGCGCCGACGACACGCACGGCACGGCAATTATGATCCGTGCCCGCCAAGAGGGCGTCCGCGAAGAGGACTTGATCGCTCGGATGCAGCAGGCCCATTTGGCCGATTTCAGTGGTTTTCAGATTGCGTTCGACAACTACGGCAGCACGCACAGCGCTGAGAACCGCGCCTTCTGCGAGGAAATATGGCAGGCCCTGCGGCACGACGATTTGGTGAGCGAGAAAGAAGTCGAGCAACTTTACGATTCGGCGGCCGGCACGTTCTTGGCCGATCGCTTCGTCCGAGGAACTTGCCCCAAGTGTAAAGCACCCGACCAGTATGGCGATAGCTGCGACAAGTGCGGCGCGCATTACGACGCCACCGATTTGATCGATCCCAAGAGCAAACATTCCGGGGCCACGCCGGAGATTCGCAAGGCCAAGCACTTGTTCGTGGGCATCGAGCGGCTGCACGCATTTCTCGATCAATGGACGACGAGCGGTGCCCTGCAAACCGAGATTTCCAACTACCTCAAGGGCCACTTCCTGCACGAGCCGCTCCGCGATTGGGACGTCTCGCGGCCGGCCCCTTACTTCGGATTTGAAATCCCCGACAGTCCCGGCAACTACTGGTACGTCTGGTTCGACGCGCCGATCGGTTACATCGCATCGACCAAGCAGTGGTGCGACCGCCACAACGAGCAACTTGGCGATTGGTGGCGGAGCGACGAGACCGAAGTCCACCACTTCATCGGCAAGGACATTACCTACTTTCATACGCTCTTCTGGCCGGCGATGCTCAAGACGGCCGGATACAACCTGCCCAAGAAGGTTCACATCCACGGCTTCCTAACCGTCAACGGCCAGAAAATGGCCAAGAGCAAGGGGACGTTCATCAAAGCAGCCGCATACCTCGAACAACTCGATCCGGCCTACCTTCGCTATTACTACGCTTCCAAATTGGGCGGCAATGTCGAGGATCTCGATCTGAATCTGGATGAATTCCTCACCAAGGTCAACTCCGATATCGTCGGCAAGTTCGTGAATTTGGCCAGCCGCACCGCGAATTTCGTCCGCAAGAGCGGCTTGGCCAAGGTATATCCCGACGATGGCGGGCTGTTCGCCGCTGCCGCCCACGACGGCGCGGCGATTGCCGAGGCGTACGAAGCGTGCGACTTTGCCAAGGCAATGCGGCTCATCATGACCGCTGCCGACCGCGCCAATAAGTTCATCGACGAAAACGCCCCTTGGAACCTTCGCGGGCCGGAGCAAGCCGCGCGGCAGCTCGATGTCTGCACGATCGGCCTGAATCTGTTTCGCCAATTGGCCGTCTATCTGGCCCCCGTGCTGCCAAAGATGGCCCAGGATATCGGCGAGTTCATGAACGGTGCGCTCACCCATTGGTCGCAATCGCAGCAGCCGCTCGTCGGCACGCCGGTCGACAAGTTCCAGCACCTCATGCAGCGCGTCGATCAGAAAAAGATCGATGCGATGGTCGCCGCCAGTGCCGAGCCGGACCCGGCAACGGCTCCCGCCGCGCCCGCGCCATCCGCCGGCAACGTGCCGACAGACGGCGACGAGGCTTTGAAGGCCGAGCCGCTGACTGCGGAATGCACCGTCGATGATCTCGCTAAAATCGATCTGCGGGTCTGCCGCATCATCGCCGCCGAGGAAGTGGCGGAAGCGAAGAAGCTGCTCAAGCTGACGATCAGCCTCGGCGGCGACACTCGCCGAACCGTTTTTGCGGGCATAAAGGGCTGCTATGACCCCGCGAAGCTGGTAGGCAAGCTCTACATCTGCGTGGCGAACCTTGCACCGCGAAAGATGAAGTTCGGCCTAAGCGAAGGGATGATGCTGGCCGCCGGCGGCGAGGGCGACGTCCATTTGCTGATCCCGGACGAGGGGTCCAAGCCGGGTCAACGGATACATTAGTACTATGGAAAGTAATTAGCCGGAACACTCGGTTTGCCGATTTTTCGTACACGAAGAGGCTGTGAATTTTCGGCGACTTCTAAAAATCGGGGCCAAAAATTGGGGCCAGGGTTCGCTACCCGGCGTTCGAATGCGCGAGTGTCGGCCCTGGCCCCTGTGTGGCGCGAACGCTACGGTATCTGTGCGCACGCTCGAATTCGTGCGCAAACGCCACGACATCGCAGGCCCCAAAGAGGGCGGATATTGGTCCTGAAAAAGATTGCAAATAGTACGAAAGTAAGTGAGAGAAGAGCAACAGAAGTTCATTCTACACGTTTTCAAAAATCGTGTGAAGCGATCTTTGCTCGAATGTAGAATTTCGTCCTTCATCCTTTCCCACTCACTCCTGTGCCGGCAGAACCTCGACCGTTTTGTCGGCCGATACCGGTTGCGTCGTTCGCCGACTGGTCGTCTCGACGTGCAACGTAATTGCCCCCGGCTGTCGCGTTGTCATCACAACCCGATAATTCAAACTTTCACCGGGTGCCAAAGATGGCACGGGGTCAAAACGTACAACGCCTTGGTCGCTGTTGAACTTCGTACCGGGCGGGCCATCAGTACCCAACGGGTCCGGGCTGCAACCGGCTGGAATCTGGGCCGCGACAACGATGTCGCCCTCCGGAGAAGTTCCCCGATTGGTCACCGTGACGAGAAACTGCTGGTTCTTTCCGGCGGTAATCTTGTTGAGGTTATCGACCACCACGGCGATCTTGCTCGGTACGCCGGGAACAGTCGGCGGCAGCGTCGAGTCCGGCGGAACGCTCGGAGGTCGATTGCCATCCTCTTGCGTGCCGGTGCCAACCGGAGCCGCTGCAGGCCGAATTTCCACGCAAACTTGGTTGCTAACCGGGTCGAAATTGCCAATCGAGGCCGAAAAACGGCAGCATGCCTTGGCCGACTCTTGCCGGCAATTGCATTGCACCCGGTACGACTGCGATTCTCCCGGCGCGAGCGAAGAAATCGTCCAAACTACGCTGCCACCCTCCCGCTGGGCCCCTTCCGATGCGTTCTGCGAAGCCAAAACACCATCCGCCTGTTGCACGACGCGGATGTTCGTCAACGGTTGCTGGCCGCGATTGGTCAGTTGGGCTGTAAACACGACCGACTGACCAACATTTGCAATCGTCGGGCCGCTAATCCGCATCTCCAGCGGAATCGCGCCGCTGCCACCGCCACCAACGCCGCTGCTCGGCGGTGGAGCGACCGACGTTGCCCCACCATCCGCCCCCGCCACAGCCATAACGCACGCATCCTTGGTGACGCGCCCCCCGTCCGCCGTAAAAACTTCAAGCCGGTGACAAAGCTGTCCCGCCCGAGTAGCACGAAAGGTCAACGAAAGGCTGCGCGTCTCTCCAGGTGCCAAGTCCTGAACCTCGCGCGGTGCCAACGGGCTTTTGCCAAACTTATGTTCCAGCCCCTCGCCGAAAAAATCCTTGATCGATAGCCCGGTGGTACGCACCTGGCCGCGATTACTGATATTGACGACGAACGTGACCTGTTCGCCCACGGCAACCGTCGGCGGCCCGGCAACCGTCACATCCAACGCGGCTGGGGTCGTCGGCACGGTAGGCGCAACGGCAATCGGAGCGGCCGACCCGATATTCGTGTTGGCACATTGACTTGCCCGCAACCCTCCGCCGCCGGTGACTTCCACGCAATGGGCGACACTTCCCAACTGCACGGCACGAAAACTAGCTTCAATCGCGACTTGCTGTCGCGGGGCCAGATCGCCCAGTCGCCATTGCAAGCGGCGACCCTCGGCAACCGGTGCGGGATTTGCCTGGAGGAACTGCAAGCCGTCTGCCCCTTCATCCGTTAGCACTACGTCGTGCGCCGGTTGATCGCCCGGATTGACGACTTCAATGCGATAGGTTAGCGTCCCACCGACCGCCGCGCTGTCGGGTGCCGCTTGCCGCACGGTGAGCGACGGGGCGGTCCAAGTCACCAACGTGCTGCCGTCTTCCTTGACCAAAAGGCGTTGTCCATCGGTGCCACATTCGGCGGCAGGGCGGAAAACTTGGATGCGGACTTGGGTCGTGCCGGGCGATGCGTCTGACTGTACGATTTCGGCAGTCGCTTGGCCAGTCGAATCGGCCGCAACTTCAATCGACGGCGCGCCGCTGGGTGCGAAAACGGCCGACGGCCCACAAGCGATTTCGTATCGCACGATCCAGCCGGGCCGAGGGCATTGATTCGTTTGCCGCAAAACGGTCGTCGTCAACCTCCGCTTGGTGCCCGCCGAAGCGATGGAAGGCGGCGGGAAGCCAAATTGAGCATCGACCCAATAGATCGCGGCCGTTTTCACACGTTCGTTGGTCACGACCACTTCCGGAGCGAAGACCGAAACGTTTGTGGCTCCTTCACATGCCGAGCCAACGGTCACCCAGCCTTGCCCCCGAACCACGTTCGTATTGCCGATGCGCTCCGCCGACCGCGTCGTGCTGCCGACGGCAAAGGCAGGCGTAACGACGCGGGGATTGTTGAAGTCGCCGACGAGCAGGTCGCCGATGCCGTTTTGGCCCACGGCGAGAATCTGTCCTACGCTGCCCGGTGCGATCGACCATTCCAGACGGCGGTTGGTCCGCAAATAACCATCGCCGCCACGGACGCCGGCGAGCATCACGACCTGACTGCCGACTGGCGCGACGGTGCGATACGGTGAAAGCATCGTCGCCACATCGTCGTAAGGAGTGGCCGCGTTACGCCGCGTCGATGGAGCCACCCCGACCGGCGCGGCCACAACAGGTGCCGGTGGACAAGCAACATTTGCCGACGGCGGGCCAGGAGCGGGCGGCGAGTCGAAAAGCAGGAAGTGCTCGCCGGAGGGATCGATGCGGGGCGAACGAAAATCTGCGCAGCCGACCACCCACGGCAGCAGCAATGCCACCGCCAATTGACAGCCCCAAGCTTTCATCCTTGAGCGACCCATGGCCCTTTCCCCGGCCTCCGCCGCAGAACCTTTCTGCAACGCGCACAACTTGCCACCATAGAAAAGGTAGCACGCGGATGGGCAACCTAGGGAGTTTTGCCCAACAAAGCCCTAGTTTCACGGCAACGCAGCGATAGAATCGCTACGATCAGAAAACTTCGCCACGAAGTTAGCTCGTGGGTTGAAGGGGCGGTCGATGCCTCAACGGTCGGCAGCGGCTCACCCCTTCCTCCCCGGTCGCCGTTCGGCCACGGCCTTATACGGGTCTTCCGGCCACGAGTGCTTTGGATAACGCCGCCGGAGGTCTTTACGGACCTGGTGGTACGTCGTTTGCCAAAAGCTTGCGAGGTCGTCGGTCACCTGCTGCGGCCGCATGTTCGGGGCGAGGAGATGCAACAGCACCGGCACGCGGCGGCCTGCCACGCGCGGCGTTTCCAACATGCCGAACATCTCCTGGATCCGCACCGCCATGAGCGGCGGCTTGCCCGGCTCGTAGTGCAAGACGATGCGGCTGCCGCTGGGAACTTCGATCTGCTCCGGGGCCTCGCGGGCGAGTGCCTGTTGCTGTTGCGGCGTCAGCATGGCTTGCAGATAGGCTAGCCAAGGG